>JASFVD010000042.1:0-10866 GCA_050050015.1 Anaerolineae bacterium
CCGCAGCCACCTGTAGGCAGCAAGGACCAGGGGCGTAAAGATCATCAGATTGAGGATGTCTGTACCGACGGATGGGGCGAACTCGCCCATCACCGCCGTTCCAAGCCCGTACTCGTAGATCCATATGTGTGCGAGCGCGGCGAAGGCGTTGCCAGCGATGATGCCCAGGGTGCCCCAGAGATTCACGGCGGCGAGCGCTACGCTGATCTGCTCGAGCAGCACGCTGTTGGCGACCATGACGACACCCCCGAGAATAAGCATCCATCCCCAGAAGGAGAAGTTTCTCACTTCTCCCGTCCACGGCTCCGGGGCCTGAGGGTGGACCAGCACCGCTCCCGCGGTCAGACCCAGCAGGACCACGACCAACGTTGAGAGGTAACGCAGGTTGCGCCGCTCGTAAGACACGAGTCGTACAAGCCCCGGAATCAGTCCGATCAGGCCGGTGCCGATGTGCCAGGCCGGGAAGACGCCCCAGCCTGTTAGAAAATCACCCATCAGACTGCCGACCGCCCCGGCGAAGAAGCCCACCACTGGCGTGAACGCGTAACCGAGGAGTACGGGAACGCATATCTGTGGCTGCAGGGTCACAGGACCGATCGAGATGGGTCTCAACTCGTTGAAGACGTACGACAGAAACGCGTACAGCGCTGCCCCGGCTGTCATCACAGCGATATGACGCCTGGGGACCGCCCAGAGATCCGTCTCGGCTGTGCCTCGGTAGAGGGCTAGAAGGCCGAACAGGGCCACGGCGATGACGCCGGCGGGGGCGACGCCGTAGAACTGTTCGCCATCAGTGAATCGATTGGCCAGCACAAGCAGAATGACGAAGCTGGACAAGACAGCCACCCACGTCGCGGCACGTCCCACCCTCCGGCGCTTGAGCGTCATGTCGCTACCCCCCACCCACCTACCTACGGTTGTGCCCGCAGGGCAACCTCTATGACGCGGGATTCGCCCGGCCGCACGGCTTCGACGTGCTCGAAGACCTGTTCAGCTGCGCCCTCGCCAACCTTCACCGTGTAAGTACCTTCTCGAAAGACCTTCGGTCGATAGGACGTCCCATCGACCCGCAGCGTGTAGACGATCTCGCCGGACTCTTCATCAATCACTTGAATCACAGGATCTCCCTGGACCTCGATCTCCAGCCTCGGCAAGTAGGCAACCGCTTCTCGACCGTAGTTAGCCTCCTGGCTGATGGTCATGGGCCAACCGGGATACTGCTCGCACTCTGGGCTGGTGACGTCACAGCCGCGAGGCCAGCATTCCAGCGTCATCTGGCGCGTTCTCTTATTGAAGCGGACAATGCCGAATCCGGCAGCCTGAGCACGCCACTTGTTGTACCGCCGCCGGCTCGGATCCGGGTTGGCGTATGCGAGCGTCGTAATCTTGTTGCCTAGACCGTCCGTGTAGTGGCCCGTGTGCCCCAGCTCTCCCTCGGGCACGTCTCGCTCCGGCTCCAGGGGTCTCCACCATCGCCGGAAGTGGTTCACGATGGAAGGGACCGCGAAGGAATACACCGAGTCGTCCCATTCGTCGACGCCGTGGTGGATCACGGTCGCCAGGTGCTGATCGCCGCCAATCATCAGCGCGAAACCCTTTCGTATCTCCTCGAGCGCTCTTTCGCGTCCGCTCTGGGGCCAGCCGTTCGAGTCCAGGTCGGCGGCCAGGCGGTACCGTCTGGAGCTGTGCACCTGCGAGGTCATAGCGGGAGGCGTCTGCGAGAGTACTGCCTTCATATCCTGCCCGGTCCAGTCGGCCGCCCAGTCGCGAAGAAAGGCGAGTTGTCGCTCCCCCAGGAGCTTTGCTCCAGGAACGTCAAGAACGTCGGGATTGGGCAACTCCTTGATGTGATCCTCGCGGGAGAACTCGACGCCCGCGTCAATGAGGTCATCCCGATTCAGAATGTCAACTTGCGACTTGAACTTCCGATCCTCAACGATGGCAAACCCGATCCTCCCCCAGGTGAGGGACGTGTAGTAGACGCCGATGCCGCGCTCAATGGGGGTCGGATCATACGGATCGGGCAAGTGACTCGTCTGAGCTTTCTCGACCTGGCGAACGTAATTTGGATCCTTGTAGCCGCCCGGGCCGACAGCTCCAGCTTCGCCCCACAGGTTTCGCACGCCAACGTCGTGGTCATCGGGGGTGACGACCGTCGGTCGGTCGCGCGTTATCTCCCCGAACTGCCGGCCGAATAGGAGCCACGAAGCGAGGTGGTCGTGATGATCGTAGACCTGGTCGCCGGAGAAGAAGAGCAGGTCTGGGTCTATCCTTTTGATGTTGGCGATTACGTCCGGGCGCGGACCGCGATCCGCGTTGGAATTACCCGTGAACGCAGCGACGACGATCTCCTCCTTGTCGATGGGATCCCTGCGGATCAAGCCAGTGTAGGACGCGCTGTCGCCGTGGAGGACCCGGTACTCATAGTCTTGGGACGAGTCCCAGCTCTCCACGCGGAACTCGGCGAGCCACCCGGGCTCCCACACCTCCGTCCGGTCCACCTCGACCCATCTACTACCCTCCTTAGTCTCTAGTCGCACAATGCGCGTCACGTCAGGAGGAAGCTCGTAGAGCTGGGCCGTCAGCTTCAGGACGTTGTTGTGTACAGTGTACAGCGTGAAACAGATTACCTCGTCCGCCGGGACTTGCCTGATCTTCCAGGGTGGATTCCGCAGTCGGTACCGGACGATTCCCACACCGATGATCAGGCCAGCCGCCAGCCACGCCACCAGGGCGAGGGACAGCACGCTGTTGAGTGTCCGCCACATTCTTCGCTTCAGGTCAGGCAAGCTCTCCGATCAACCTCCCTTAGTGGCTCTCGTTACGCGGTATCCGGCGAGGGCAGCTGACGACCGCGACACAGCCGCCCAGTCAGCCAGTCGTCAGACATCGCGTTTGAGGACCACGTTGTGCCACGCTTGGACCCTACGCCAATTCTCTTGCCCGATTGTACGTCAGCCTCGGTGAGCGGACAAGAACGAGGCAGGGGCATGCTACCAGACCCGGCACACAAGTCCCTTGAGGTACGCACCCTCAGGGAATGTCAGGGCCACCGGGTGGTCGGGGCCCTGCGATAGGCGACTGATGATCTGAGCCTTCCGATCGGTGTCCGCCAGGGCGCCGAAGACGACCTTCTGAAACAGATCGGCCGACACTCGTCCCGAGCATGAGAACGTGAAGAGGACACCCCCCGGCTCCAGTAGCTGGAAAGCGAGGAGGTTGATATCCTTATAGGCCCGGGAGGCGCTCTCTACCTCACCTCGACTGTGAGCGAGTTTGGGAGGGTCAAGGATGATCACGTCGAAACGTCGTCCCTCGGCTCGAAATCTGCGCAACACGGCGAATACATCGTCCTCGACGTATTCAAACCAACGCTCCCGACCGAGCAGGGTCGGGTCGCGCACTCTACCCGACGGCTCGGAGCTGTTGAGGGCCAGGTTGCGTCGAGCCAACTCCAGGGACGAGCCGGAGCTGTCCACCATCGTCACGCGCGATGCTCCGCCCGTGGCTGCATACACAGCGAAGCCTCCAGTATAGCAGAAGGCATCCAGGACGTCGGCGCCGGCCGAACAGGAGGCCAGGGAGGCCCGGTTCTCGCGCTGATCAAGGTAGAAGCCGGTCTTGTGGCCTGCCCAGGGATCGACGAGAAACTGTCTCCTATTCTCGCGGATCTCGATAGTCTCCGGTGGGTCCTCTCCCCACAGCAGCCCGACCCGCTGCGGCAGACCCTCTTTCGCTCGCACGATGACGTCAGAGCGCTCGTAGATGCCGCGAATCCCGTCCCCCTCGAGGGAACCTACCAGACTCTGAAGAATCGCGTCACGCTGTCGATCCACCCCCAACGTAAGAAACTGGACGATCAGCCAGTCTGCGTAGCGATCGACGATCAAGCCAGGGACGTAATCGGACTCGGCGTGTACGAGCCTGTAGGCCGTGGTATCCGGCTGTCGCAGCGCTGGAGCGCCCAATCCAAGAGAGCCACGGGCGGCGATGGCTTGCTCGATGCGGCTATCCCAGAAGGCCTGATCGATGCAGCAGTCCTCTTCCCACGTAAGAAGGCGGACGCGTATCTGGGAATGCCGGTTGAAGTAGCCTCGAGCGAGCCAGTTGCGGCCGGCGTCGAGCACGTCAACGATATCTCCGTCCTGCGGATCGCCCTCGACGCGCTGGATCGAGCCAGAGAAGATCCAGGGATGGCGGCGCAGGATCGGCTTGGCCCGCCCTTGCTTCAGCACGACACTGCTCACGCTCAGCCTCACACTCCGATGAACAGACCGACCACCAGGCTTGCCCCATTAAGGGCAAGACTGACAAGGAGGACCCGCAGGAAGGCGAGCCGCCTGCCCTGCAAGAGATACAGCAAACCTGCCTCCAGGAGCCATATGAGCGGCTCGGCGGCCGCCAACGTCGGTAGGTAGGGCAAGGTCGGACCCCGGGAGATCAGAACGAGCCACAAAGCCGGCTGACTGATCATGTTGACGAGAAGGACCTGGGTCAGCCATCGGGACACCGGCTGTCTGGTCGCGGCGGCGTAGGCCAGCACGACAAGCCCTTCAACCACGAGCGTCACCAATGGCGCCAGCGAAAACGCCGTCCCGAAATCGAGTAAAGGGACGCTGACAATCCAGGCCGCCAGAAGGAGAGCGGTAGGCATGTCTAGGGCGTCCCGCCGTCGAAGCGCGGAGAAGACACTCCAGCCCGTAATCACAAGGAGCGCGACGGCGAAGACGAGCGCTACGCCGGTCCCACCGATGCGGCCGAGGAGCACCCAGAGGAGGGGCTGCACGGCCCGTCCTCCGCCGATACGCCGGACCTCCAGACTGTCCTCGCGAACCGTGACGCGATACCTGCTGTTCATCACGCCGCTCGTGAAGACGTTGCTTCTGCGCGTCACGCCATCGGAGAAGGTCAGGACGAGCCTGTTGTACGTGGTGTAGCCATAGGCCATCGAGGAACACGAGTCCCCGTCGCAGCGGAAAGATTGCGGGCCCAGCTCCTCCAGAGGGCGCGCGTCAGAGCAATCAGTCTCCTCACATTGCATCTGTTGCCCGCCGACGATCTCCAGAGGCTCACCCATCTCGAAGACGACCTGGAAGGTCATGGAAGGCTTCGGGCCCACGTCAGCGAGGAGGCGCGGCTGAGGCACACAGAAGGCAGAGAGGGCTAGAACCAGCAAGAAGGAGACGACGGCCTGCCGGCACACGTCGCCCACCTCAGGTTGGCTTTGTCTATCAAGGTGGCTCGTGCCTGAGATCGTCGGTTTCCCTCCTCAGTCGAGGTCAGCGCGCCGTGCGCGGCTTGGTTTACGTCTGACGCGCTGCTATTGTTTCGTATAGTTCTGATTCATCAATCGTCGCGGTGCCGAGCTGCCGGGCGTCGGCAACCTTTGAGCTTCCTGGGGACTCGCCCACGACCAGGAAATCGGTGTTGCCGCTCACACTGCCCGTGACCCTTCCGCCATGCTCCTCGATCAGCGCCGCAATCTCCCGACGCGGCCGAGAGAGCGTTCCAGTGATCACGAACGTCAGGCCCTCCAGGGGACCACCCTGAGGCTCGACTGGCCTGCTGCGCGTCAGATTCACGCCGACGGCCTCGAGTTTCTCCACAAACTGACGGTTTTGCTCGTGGTCGAACCACGTGACCACAGCCTGGGCGGTGTGTGGGCCGATACCCTCGATGGCCTCGAGATCCTCGAGGGTGGCGTGACTCAGATCCTCGATCGAGTCAAAGTGCCGTGCCAGCGTCCGAGCCACGATACCGCCGATCCCCTTAATTCCGAGCGCGGCAATGACCTGCTCCAGCGGGCGATCCTTGGTGGCTTCTATGGACTCGAGAAGGTTATCGACACTCGTTTCTGCAAAACCCTCCAGCGCGAGCAGCTCTTGCGGGTCGAGCGTGTAGAGGTCGGCCGCGTTACGCAAGAGTCCCTTCTTATTCATTAGGGAGACCGTGCGCTCCCCCATCCCTTCCACGTCCATGACGGCGACGAAGTGGGTGACCCGCTGCACTCGCTGCTCCGGACAGTCGACGTTCACGCAGTAGATGGCGACCTCGTCCTCCCGCGAAACGACCGGCTCAGCGCAAGAAGGGCAGACCGTGGGGACCGGGAAGATTCTCTCGTCTCCGGTGCGCGCCTCGACCACGGGGCCGACGACGTAGGGGATCACGTCGCCCGCCCGTCGCACGACGACGCGGTCGCCGACACGGATGTCCTTGCGCCTGAGATCCTCGAAGTTATGGAGCGTAGCTCTCTGGATCGTAACGCCGCCAACCTTAACGGGATCCAGGACCGCGTACGGCACAAGCGCGCCGGTGCGTCCGACGTTGACGCCTATGTCGAGCAGCCGCGTCGTCGCCTCTCGTCCGGGGAACTTGAAGGCCACGGCACCGCGCGGGGCGCGTCCTACGACGCCCATGGCTTCCCTTACGCCCACGTCATCGACCTTGATGACGAGGCCATCGACCTCGTAGGGCACGGTCTCCCGTCTGTCAATCCAGCCCTCGCAGTAGGCAATCAACCGGTCGAGTGCCTCAAATCGCTTCGCGCGGTCGGGGACCCGGAACCCAAGCTCACGCAGGTAGCCCAGCACCTCCCACTGGGTACTTGCCGGTGCCTCGGTAGCTTCGACGATGGCATACACGAGCAGCGTGAGGGGGCGGCTGGCCGTAACGCGGGGATCCAGCTGACGGAGACTGCCCGCCGCGGCATTTCGGGGGTTCGCGAAAGGCTCCCGACCCGCCTCCAGTTCCCGCTGATTGAGCGCCTCGAAGTCCTCGATCAGCATGAGCGCCTCGCCCCGCACCACCAGGCGTCCGGCAACGGTCATCTCCTCTCCCGGGCCGGCGGACCGGACCCTGCTGGTCCCCGCGCCCGAGCCGGCGTCCGCGCGTGGGACGGGGATCCGGAGTGGCACCGTGGGCACCGTGCGAAGATTGGTGGTGACATCCTCGCCCACGTACCCGTCGCCTCGAGTGGCACCCTGCGCGAAGCGCCCGCTCTCATAATGCAAAACGACTGTCAGCCCGTCCAGCTTCGGTTCGACGACCCAGGCGACGTCCTCAACGTCCGGCGGCAGGTGTTTGCTCACCCGCTCCCACCAGGCACGTATCTCCTCACCGTCGGAGGCCTTGTCGAGACTCAGGATTGGAGCGGGGTGTTCAACTTTCGTGAACGCATCGGCGGGCTCGGCACCTACACGCTGTGATGGGGAGTCCGGGGTGACCAGCTCCGGGTACTGTTCCTCCAGCTGCTGCAACTCCTCCATCAGCGCATCGTACTCGCTGTCGCTGATGACCGGCCTGTTCAGCACGTAGTAGCGGTGGTTGTGGTAGCGGATCTGCTCGCGCAGCCGGTCAATGCGCTGACGTGCGTCGTCGGATACCATGCACAACTCCTATGGCGTTCGCGTGGCGCGTCTCTTGCACACCGTCAACGGGAAGTGGATTCGTGTAGTACGCAGCAGCACCCCATCCGGCCCCCAGGCGGGACGACGGGGCCCACTAGGGCTGTTCGACGGGCTCCAGATAGTTGCCAATGGCCCAGAACACGCGGTCGTCATCGTCAGGATCGCGTATTCGCCACCACGGGGAGCCTGCAGTCGTCTGCGGTCCCTCGACGACGACGAAGATGTCACCATCGGCGGCTACGTCTATGCGGGCGTAGTTGGCTCCAGGGCCCTCACGTAGGCTGAGGCCGTACCCTCCAGTTCCCGCTACCTGGACATACCCTCCGACGGCGATGTCCGACGCCGGTGTGGGCATACCGGCTTCGGGCTCCTCGGGAGGGGCCGTCTGGGTTGGGGTGGGGATGGTGCTCTGCGCGGAGGTTGGCGACGTCGGCGAAGGCGCCAGAGTCCAGATGATGGCGGTAGGTGTGGGCGTATCTTGAGCGCCGAAACGTCCGCGAAATAGATATAGGCCCCAAAACCCGAAAAGGGCGAAGAGCAGGATCCCCGCGACGACGGCAAAGATCCAAACACGGGACGGGATGTCCGCCCAGGCCGGTCCCATCTCGTCGTTCGGATTCTGCCCGGGCCTGTTGCTCGAGCCGCCAGGGAAGTCGTCCGTGCGTGGTTTAGGCTTCTTCATGGCCAGATCCTTTCCTAAGCCTTCGCTGCATCCAATGAAGCTCTCCGCGACCGTGGGATTGCCGCTCCCTCAGCCCCCGGCCTCGCACCAGGTCCCTACGGACATACCTCTAGTTGGACGTCATCGATGTACAGCGCGGCAGTGTCACCATCCCCATCATTCTTGGCTCCGATGGAAATGGTCACGGCTTGACCCAAGAAGTCGGTGAGTCCGGGATACTCCCGGTATGTCCATTCTCTGCTGTCCGTAGTGGTGGTGTCAAGCGGGTGACTGCCGCCCGATTCGTCGTGCAACCAGACGTAGTGGAGATCGCCGGGATCGTTGTTCTCACTGATGGGGTAGACCCACATCCTCAGCGTGGCAGAGCTTCCAGTCGGCAGAGTAACCTCCTGGCTGACTGACGAGTAGGAGTAGCTGTCAGGGTCGCCCGGAGGGATTCCCACTCGTGCGCTCTGGGCACCGCTATGTACTTGACCAGTTTGGTAGATTGCCAGGTTATTGAGCGCCCAACCGCCGTCCCACTCGAACCCGCCGTTGACAATCACGTCCGAACACTCGGGGCTTGGCTCTCCTGACCCGCGAAGCACGAGAGGCAACCAAGCATGGAGCCGGCTGACCAAGAAGCTCCACTGCTCCGTCCAGCCTGACACGTTCTCGGCTGCGTCCTCGGCCTGTACGCGCCACTGGTGAAACCCGTCGGCGACGTGCCTCGCATACTCGGACGATGTCGCGTCGAACATCTGGCCGTCCAGCTGGACTCGGTATGACACAGGAGACCCGCTATCTGATACATCGGTCCAATCGAGTACAAGCTGTGGCAAGGCCGAGATCTCGGCGCCATCGGTTGGCGCAATCAGGCTGGGCGTCGCCGGGGCGACGGTGTCGTGCGTGAACATGACCGCGGCCGGCGACTCGTCCGGCACGCCCTCCGCCCACGCGCGGGCCCAAAGGTGGTAGTCGCCGTCCGCAAGTGACGTGGGAAGCGGATAGGACCATGCTTCAGTTCCCGATGCCACCAGCCACGTCGCCGTTGTCCCCCAGCTCGCGCCGTTCCAATACCTACCGCTGGAGCTCTGCTCAATCAGCACGTCGACGCGGTCCAATGTGCCGCACTGGGCATCCGCCGTGCCGTCAAAGGCTGGCGTTTCAGCATGCCCGCTACCGTCAGACGGGCTGACGATCAGTGTGTCCGGAAGCCGGCGGTTGAGGCCAAGGAACTCGAGCACTGCTGCCATCACGTCGTTGCGCGTCTGCGCCGTCCGGATCGTCTCGAAGGGAAAGCCGAAGTTGACCACGCGCTCACAGCCGCTGGCGTACTGGACGCCGGCTGTGCCCTGCCCCCCATCGCTCCCGTAGGCCAGCACACCTGTCGACCCGTTAGGCGTCAATCGATCGGGATAGTCAGCATCGTACATGCCGGGCTCGTCGAAGCGGAAGCTGAGCCCGACGAAGGTGCCGTTAACGCCCTTCACCTCGTAGGTGCCAGCATCATCGCTGTCGTATCTCGCCCGTAGGTAGTCGCGGTAGAACTGGCGATCACCCGTGTCACCCATGAGATCCAGATCCCACGCAACCTCTGAACCGCTCACGAAGAGCGCCCCCCCACCGTCGAGATACGTCTTGACCAAACTCTGCTCGGCGTCGGCGAAGGCCTCGTCCCCGCCGGACTCTTCACCGAGGATCCAGTCGACAATGGAGTAATCGGTCAGATCGACCGTGCCGCTGCGCACCGCCCCGTTGGTGGCGCTATCTAACGCGTAGGGGATCGCCTCACCGTGCTGAATGACGTAATCGTAGCGGTTCATCCGGTCCTGAATCATGCGCGCGTTGAGACCCTCCACCGGATCTGTTTCCCGGATCTCCATGGTTCGATTGAGGCGGTCGAAGCCGTTCACGAGCAGCAGATTGGCCGCATCCCCACCCCGGACGGCGAGCGTCTCGGTGGGGAAGGACTCGCCCCCCCCATTCGTCGCGGTCACGCGCACGAACAATAGCTCCCCGGGCGCCACGTCGGTCAGGGTCATCTCAGTGGCCCCTGATACAGGGATGCCGTTCGACCAGCCGATGCCGTTGCCGCTCGTGTACACCCGGTATCCAGTGGCTGGGCCACCGCCCAGCCCTTCGCCGTCCGTCTGGGAGGCTCGCCAGGAGACGCGCACGTCGCCGCCGGCGACATTCTCCACGCGCAGACGTGTGGGCGGTTCCGGCAGAAGCGCGCCCCCGGGATCGAAGTACTTCACGATGCCCTGGTAGATGGCGCGAGCGACCAACTGGTTGAAGCTCGGCTCCCTGAGGGCATCGGTGTCGTCCGGATTGTCGTGGTAACCTATCTCGATGAGGACGCCCGGCATACGCGTGGCGGGATTCGCGTCCCAAAGCAGCCGAAGTTCTCCATAGTTGGCTTCCCGCTGTCCACGGTCATCCCACGAGGGATCCCACGCGCCTCGAATATCATGCACGACCTCGGAGTGTATGGCGTCGCGCAGCTCGAGGCTGCCCTCCGTGCGGGGTAACCCCACGCCGTTGTGCACGTAGGTCTCCGTCCCACTCAGGAGCGTCTGCGCCGACCCCGTCCAGCCATTGGTGTGCCACGAGACGAAGACGGCGTCGTCGCCCGTCCCCGCATGCTCCCAGCGTGCATAGACCGGTCTCGCCACCACGTCATTGTCGGCCGCGGCCATACCCATCTTCTGCGTGAAGTAGTAGGAACCGGCCTCCCACCACGGCTTGCCCGGCGCGGAGGGCGCGTCCGTCTGGATCCCCGCAAGGCTGTCGAAG
>JASFVD010000043.1:0-10847 GCA_050050015.1 Anaerolineae bacterium
ATGGAATGGATCAAGAGAGAATCCCTTCTGATCCATAGGCGGGAGGCGGACTAGTGACAGTTTTTCGGTCGGCACAGGTGTGTTGACCGCCATGCCCGCACTCGCGTCGCGGCTGCGCTGACCGCTCTTGACGCCGTTCGCAGCGACGCGCCCAAGCGGATCGTATCGCCAATTGAGCCGCATCGGGAACCCGCTGATCGCCCCTCTCATCGGTGCTGCTGTCGCTGCAACGGCTTTCCTTTGGCTCTCGATCGCTTCTGAGTGATGTAAGGAAGGCTGGAAGTCTCTTGGACCGGTCCTCTCAAAGGCGAAGCAAGTGAATGGTGTGGCGCAATCACGTCAGAATGGCGCTGCGGAGAGTCTGCAACGATGAGACCGGACAAACGGGGCAGCCAGCGATGAGCGTACGGTCGGGCACCCCGCTTATGCTGCTTGATTGGATCCTGATCGCCTTTGTGCTCACCAACTTTCTTACATCCAGGATAGTCGCAACGGTCGATTATGCCCGGGCGACAGCAGAGCTCTGCAGCACGTGCCACATCCGCCCCGAAGGCGGCGGAGAACTAGAGGCCCTGGGCATCGCGTACGCGCGCGGCGGCTACCAGTTGCCTGTTCTCGAAGACGCGGACCCGTACACCCCATCGGACCTGGCGCGGGCCGTGAGGATGATCGTCGCTTACGTCCACCTCACAGTCACCGTCATCTGGTTTGGCGCCATCTTCTACATCCACATCGTTGTCAGACCTCAGTAACTGAGGACGGGAATCCCGCGAACCGAGGGCATTGTCGGTTGGGTAAGCATCGGAATCATAGGCGTCACCGGAACCGCGCTGGCGGTCTTCCGATATCTCGAGACACGTACGGTCCTCTCAGGCGCTTTCGGCGCGGTGTTCATCACCAACCTGGTCTAGGTCGGCACTATGCTGCTGGTCGCCTTCATGGCGGTCGTGGTCCTGCCCTGGCGCAGGCGGAACAGCATTCCTGATGAGGCGCTTCCCACGACAGCACCGGGTGGGACTACGCCCGACAGGCTCTCTTCCTTCGATGGTCGGAATGGGAGCTAGGCCGTCGTGGCAGTGAACGGCAGGCTGTACGACGTGACGGACAGCAGGATGTGGGGCGACGGAGTCCCTTCTCGACGAAACCAGGTCGGCGAAGATCCCACCGGCGCACTGGTGTGGGCACCCCACGGCGCGGACGTGTTGGACAGAGTGCCGATGATCGGAGAGATGGTGGGCGCTCCGGTGAGCGCCAGGCCGGCGTGGCGGGAGGCACAGCGGCTTTTCATGGCCTTCACCTAGGCCAATCTCGCTCTAACCTTCGGGATCTTCCTCTGCGTCGCTTGGTGGAAGTTCCGATTCTCCTGACAGAGGCGGGTCCCAGCCACAGGTAGTCTTGCTGTTTCCACGCTGTCGGAGGCCTCCTCGGCGTGCATCGACTGCCACACGTCACA
Organism: Anaerolineae bacterium; assembly: GCA_050050015.1. Taxonomy (GTDB): domain Bacteria; phylum Chloroflexota; class Anaerolineae; order B4-G1; family B4-G1; genus SKLM01. The sequence continues at coordinate 1,454 of JASFVD010000043.1, forward strand.
CGTGTTCACGGCGTCGCCCAACGACCAAGCCGGATGTCACGTCCGCGAGGCAGAGCAGTTTGCACTGAGCCGGCACCCGCAGGCTGGTGACATCCTGGATTCCCCGGACAACGTTCTGAGAGAACGGGTGGAGGGCTTCTCCGACGCCGTCCTGGGCTGCCAGCAGTGTCACGGGGGTCGTGTGGAGGTGATGCCCAATGGCACGCTGGCGTCTGCCATTTCGCCGAACGTCGGCGTGGGTCGAACAAACCCCGATGGCAGCTTGGGTGTCTGTTCCACGTGCCACTCGCACATCTGTTCAGCGTTGCCGTCGCCCGCGAGCCCAGTATCTGTGGCAACTGTCACATCGGACCGGATCATCCTCAGAAGGAGATCTACGAGGAGAGCAAGCACGGGGTCAGCTTCTTGGAGAATCGAGAGGGCATGAACCTCGACGCCAAACCATGGGTGCTCTTCCAGGACTACTCAGCGGCCCCGACGTGCGTCACGCGCCACATGGGCGCAGTGCCCGCGCGAGGTCGACAGGCTCACCGCGCTCGATTTCGATGAGCAGATCGAATTGACGTACTTCTATCTGTGGCACCACGAGGGGCGACGGGCCCGACACGGCGCGGCGATGATGGGACCGCACTACGTGCAGTGGCACGGCTTCTTCGAGGTCGCCGATCGCTTCTACAACGAGTCTGTGCCCCGGCTGGTGGAGCTTCTTCCATGAATCACGGAGGCTTTCCTGGAGAAGGAACGCCATCAGTGGCGCACCTCCCGGTGATGGGTTCCGTACAGCGGGGTCCGGAGTTCGCTTCAGGGGGATTGGGGACGGCGTGAGGGCCTGTCAGACGCCAAAGCAGCGCCATGCGAGTCCCTCCCGGCTGATCAAGGCCTCGGCCAGCAGCGGCCTGCCACTAGCTTCTTGGCTGCGGAGCACCCTGTTCCAGAGCGTTCCGATGCTGAGAGACCAAAGGCTCGCGCCCTGGGAGTCACTTCGAGCGAGCGAGCGAGCGGAGTCGAGAAAACCAGGTCCCCCTGTCGTCACTCTCGCGGGTTCGAGCCCCTAGATGGGCTGCAGTCGGCCGTGCTCTGGCAGGCCAGGGATCAGCCATGGGGAGTGAGGTCGATCGGCTCCGGGTGGCCCGGGACCGGGACGGGCCGGCGCACGTTCACGTCCCACCAGGCCAGGAGGAGCGCCAAGTACTCTCGGGTCTTCCAGACAACTTGCTCCGGGGAGTAGGTCCGCCGGTCGGCCGTGATCGCTACGGCGTCGAGACCGAGGGCCCGGCACGTGTAGACGGCGCGCGCCGCGTGGAACCGCTGGGTGACGACCACCACTTGTTCCACGCCGAAGATGTCCCTTGCCCTGTAGCAACTGTCGTACGTCCGCCGGCCGGCGTAGTCGAGCACCACGTCCTCTGCAGGGACGCCGAGGCGCACGGCATAGTCCTTCATCGCCTGGGGCTCGTTGTAGTCGACCCGCCGATTGTCACCGCTGCAGAGGAGCTTCTGCACCTTCCGCGCACGGTTGAGCTCGGCGGCCGTTGCGACGCGGTCGGCCAGGATCGGGGTCAGGGAGCCGTCGGGCCACAGGCCCGCGCCAAGCACAAGTGCCACGGGACGGGACGGGACGCCATCGATCCTCTCGTAGATGCGGTTCTCGTACCGGCGCTCAATCCAGAAGCGGAGGCCAAGCAGAATCCCCAGTAGAGTGGCGCCAGCGGCGGCGGCCAGCAGAAAGATCCGTCTCGTCAGGTTCACTCCAGCCCCAGCTCGTCCCACAGGGCGTCGATCCGTGTCTCGACCTCGGGGTCCATGCGCACCACGTTGGGCCAGCCGCGCGTGTACCCCTCCTCGGGCAGCTTGGCCGTGGCGTCGATGCCAATCTTCCCCCCGAAGGAGTGGTGGTAGGAGGCGTGATCCAGGTGGTCCACGGGGCCATCGTTGATCATCACGTCCCGCGACCAGTCGACGTTGCCCAAGGCTTGCCACGCTGCCTCGGTCGGGTTATGCACGTCCACCCACGCGTCGACGACCACGATGCCCTTCGCCAGGCTGAGGAGCGCCAGGCCCCACAGTCCGTAGATCACCTTCCGGGCGTGGCCCGGGAACCGCTTCTCGATGCTGACCAGGACCAGGTTGTGAAAGACGCCGGGGGCCGGCATGGCGAAGTCGACCACCTCCGGAAGGAAGAGCTGCACCAGCGGGAGGAAGAGCCGCTCAGTGGCCTTCCCCATCCAGTAGTCCTCCATCGGCGGGATCCCCACCACCGTCGCCGGGTAGACGGGATCGGTGCGCCGCGTGATGGCCGTGACGTGGAATGCGGGGAAGCGCTCGACGGGCGTGTAGTAACCGGTGTGGTCGCCGAAGGGGCCCTCGGCCCGCTGATCGTTGGGATCGACGTAGCCCTCGATGACGACGTCGGCGTTGGCGGGCACCTCCAGCGGTTGGCTGATGCACTCGACCATCGGCACCGGCTCTCCGCGCAGCCAGCCGGCCAGCAGGTACTCGTCGATGTCGGAGGGAAGGGGGGCCGAGGCGCTCCAGATGCAGGCCGGATCGCCTCCCAGCACCACCGCGGCCGGAATGGTGGCCTTTTTCGGCGGCGTGCTCCCTTCCTGGGCGCCCTGGACCTCGAGGGCCGCGCGCTCGTGTTCAGCGCCCCCCTTGTGCCGCTGCCAGTGGACGAGCATGGTCCGGCTGTCAACCTTCTGGAGCCGATACATGCCCACGTTGCGCACGCCCGTCTCCGGATGGCGGGTCACGACCTGCGGCAGGGTGACGAACGGCCCCCCGTCCTCGGGCCAGCAGGTGAGGATGGGGAGAAAGTCGAGCGACGGGTCTTGATCCTCGACGATTTGCTGAACCGGCGCCTGCCGCACCTTGCGCGGCCTGAGCCCCGCGCTCCGCAGGGCGTCGACGAGCGCCTTGCCACGCTTGAGGCCCTGGATCGGCCCCTCAGGGAGACGCATGTCGAGCAGCTCAGCGAGGTTATGCCTCACATCCTCCAGCTCGTCGACGTGGAGCGCCCAGGCCATTCGCTCCGCGCTGCCGAACGCGTTGATCAGCAGTGGGAGGTCGTATCCCTCCGCGTTCTCGAATAGCAGCGCCTTGTTGTGCTCAGGCGGCCCCTTGGAGACGCGATCGACGATCTCCGTGATCTCCAGCTCCGGTGACACGGGTTGGGCGATGCGGACCAGATCGCCGCGCTCGTCGAGAAGCTCCAGGAAGCTTCGCAGGTCGTTGGCCATTATGGTCTTTCTCCCTTCAGCAAGATCCTTCGATCAACCCGTATTTATCCGCATTGGAGCAGGATCACGCTTCCACGTAGCGGAGCTACGCGCAGCAGACACGGCGAGGGTCAGCCCGCCTGTCTCTGAGGGACCCCGTGTCTCCCCCGGTGGGTCTCCGTGCCCCATTTGGCCCTGGCGCCGCTTTGCTTCCACAAACCTCTTCGCATAGTACACGCAGGTGCCTGCAATTCCTCTAGGTCTCCATCCACCGGCACGTCCTGCGCTCCACGGCGTCCACCACGAAGTAGAGCCCCAGGCCAAGGATGCTCATAGCGATGATACCGGCGTACATCTTGGGGTAGTCGAAGAGGGTGCTGCCCTGAATGTAGATGTAGTACCCCAGGCCGTACCGCGTGGCGAACAGCTCGGCGATGTAGAGCACAGCCACCGCGGTGCCGATCGACTGCCGCACGGCCGTCAGCACGGCGGGCAGGCAGGCCGGCAGGTAGACGAAGCGGAAGAGCGCCCGGCGGCCCGCCCCCAGGCTGCGCACGCTGGTCAGGATCTCAGGCCGGATTCCGGCCGCGCTGTCGCGGACGAGCACCAGGATCTGGAAGAAGAGGATCATGGTCACAATGATGATCTTAGGCAGGTTCCCCACGCCCAGGAAGAGGAGCACGATGGGCACCAGCACGACCTTCGGGATCGGATACAGTAAGTAGATGAAGGGGGAGAGGAGCCGGTTCAGCCGCTCGCTCTGTCCCAGCACCAGGCCCGCCGGCGTGGCCAGAACCACGGCCAGGGTGATGCTCGCCACCACCCGCATCAGGCTGACCAGGAAGTGGCGCCCCAGATCACGCGTCAGCTCGCGCGCGAACGTGCTCAGGGCGGCCAGGGGCGTGGGCAGGATGGGGATGCGCACGATCAAGGCCAGGATCTCCCACAGGAGCAGGAGGACGAGCGCCGCCGACACCACGGACCACGCGCGGGCGCGGGTCGTCTCCTCGCCCCGACGTGTCTCTGTGCCGGTCCCCTGCGCCGCGGCGTCGCTCACGCGCTCTCCCGTGGGTTCTCAGTGCCCCTCGCGGGGCCGGGGCTGGCCTCGTCGATCCGGTCCCGGAGCAGGGAGCACGCCGTTTGATAGGCTCCCGAACACCGGTAGCGCTCGTCAGCGGTGTGGGGGTTGTCCGTCACGCGGGCCACCCGATTCGGGGGAGCGTGCAGCAGCAGCACCTGCTGGCCCATGAAGGCAGCCTCCTCGATGTTGTGCGTGACGAGGATCACGGTCAAGCCGGCCTCGGCGCAAAGCTCCAGCGTCAGCACCTGCAGCGACTCTCGCGTGGGCGCGTCGAGGGAGGAGAAGGGCTCGTCCATGAGCAGGAGGTTCGGCTGAAGCGCCAGGGTGCGGGCGATGGCGGTCCGCTGCCGCTGCCCGCCGGAGATCTGACCCGGGTACTTGTCCGCCAGGTCGGTGATGTCGAGCCGCCTCAACCAGTGATCGACCCGGGCCTGCGTCTCTGACCGGTCGACGTCCTCGTCTTGGGGCACGTGACGGCCGTCGGGACCGTAGAAACGGCGGATGCGCAGGCCGAGCGCCACGTTCCGATAGACGGTGGCCCATGGGAGGAGGCCGTACTCCTGCAAGATCAGGCCTGTCCGCGGGCGTGGGCGGGTGATCGGCTCGCCGCCAACCAGAACCTCGCCGCGCTGAGGATGCAGGAGGCCTGCCAGCAGCAGAAGGAGCGTGGTTTTCCCACAGCCAGACGGACCGAGCACGGACCAGATCTCCCCGGATTCGACGTGCCAGGAGAAGTCGTCGAAGACAGGCTGGTCGGCGTAGGCGAAGGAGACGTGACGCAGGTCGATCATAGAATCCCTTGGCGGTGCATCGCTGACGGCGCTGAGCTGACCGAGTCTCTCACTCGGTCGGGCGCCAATCGCGACGTCGGCGTGTCCAACTGGAGCACCCTAGGGCAGGTATGCCGCATCTACGGAGTCGGTGTACGAGGGCTCCTCCGACATACGGCCCGTTTCCTGCAGCCAAACCACGGCGTCGCTGAATTGGGCCTCGCTCGGTACCTCGTCACCGGGGTAGTCGGGCAACTCGTAGGAACCCATCAGCGGCTCGGGCACCAGGTTCTTCTCGGCCAGCAGGTCGCTCCAGCGCGTCTTATCCTCGTTGATCGTCTGGCTGGCCACGGAGACGGCCTTGAGGAACCCTCGAACGGCCTCGGCGTGGTTCTCTAGCGCTTCTCGGCGGAAGGCGTAGATGCTGCAGCTCGTCTCGACGTGCTGCGTGTCGTCCACGACGACGACGGCGCCGTCCTGCATCACGAGCGAGGCCAGCGGCTCGGGCAGGGTGGCGGCGCGAAGCTCGCCTGACCGGAGGAGAGCCATGCGCTCCGGGATCTTGGGCACGGCCAGGGTCTCGATCTGTTCCGGAGAGAGCCCTTCCGCCTCAAGGATCCGGTCGGTGACGTACTCGATGACAGTGCCCTCGGAGATGCCGATCTGGACCCCGGTCAGGTCCTCGGGCTCCGAGATGCTGGAATCCTTGGCCGACATCACGCGGAACTGCGCGAAGTCCGGTGTCGGGGTCATCGCGTACCGCACGGCCAAAACCCGCGGCGTATCGCGGTTGTAGAGAGCCAGAGCCACCAGATCGGTAACGATCCCGTCGATCTTTCCCGCCTGGAGGAGTTGGTCGCGCTCGGCCGCTGAGGCAGCGCTGACGAACTTGACCTCGACGCCGTTCCCGGCGAAGGTGCCCTCCTGCTCGGCGACGTACATGGGGAGCGTGTCTAGGATGGGAAGCACGCCGATGCGAAGCGTCTCGGGCTCGGCCCTTCCGCCACAGCTGATGGAGGCGAGCAGGAGGGCCATCCCGATGAAAAAGAGAGTGGTCTTGCGAATCATTCTTTCTCCTTGGGAGTATACGTTACGGCAGGCAGAGAGCTGCCAGGACGCTGACGAAGAGGGCCACGCTGATGTACCCGTTGATGTTGAAGAACGCCAGGTTAACCCGTGAGAGATCGTCTGGGTGGACGATAAGGTGTTCGTAGGCGAGTAGTCCGGCCACGGTCAGCATCCCCAGCCAGTAGGGCCACTCCAGCCCCACCAGCACGCCCAGTCCCAGCAGCAGGGCCAATGTTACAACGTGGCACAGCGCGGAAACGCGGAGCGCTGTGGCGATGCCGAACCGGGCCGGGATGGAGTGGAGCCCGGCCTGACGGTCGAAGTCGACGTCCTGGCAGGCGTAGATCAAGTCGAAGCCGCCGATCCACGTGGCTACGATTCCCAGTAGCAGCCATGGCGGGAGATCGCCCGGCGCAAACAAGGAGCCGCGGACCGCGGCCCAGGCTCCCATGGGCGCCAGCCCGTCGGTGAAGCCGAGGATGAAGTGGGACAGCCAGGTGACGCGCTTGGTGAAAGAGTAGCCGATGAGGAACAGGGCTGCGCCGGGCAAGAGCGTCAACGTCAGCGGGCCAAGGCGCCAAGCGGCGGTCGTCAAGACCAGAGCGGAGACGGCGGTTCCCACCCAGGCCGTGGCGAGCCTGACGCGCCCGGAGGGAAGGGGACGTCCCGCGGTGCGCGGATTCCGGGAGTCGACGACGCGATCGATAATGCGGTTCGCTCCCATCGCCAGCGTTCGCGCTGCCGCCATGGCCACGGTGATCCAGAGGATCTGATACCAGGTCGGCCATCCATCTCTTGGCGCCAGAAGCATGCCCAGATAGGCGAACGGCAGCGCGAAGATGGTGTGCTCAAACTTGATCAAGGCAAGGAAGTCGCGGACCTTGCCTGGAAGCAGCGTCAATTTCCTGGTTCGCCTGTCGTCCATCATCGCTGTTTCGTGGTGTCGATCTCGTCCCGGCTTGGACCCGTCCGAAGTAAGAGGATCTTTTGCGGGCAGGAGTTCGTCATGGCAACTGCCCCACGGTGTTGACCACGGAGTTGGTGTCCGGGCCACGCACCAGGAGCACGTGACGGGCCGAACGAAGGAGATGCACGGCTCCGTCTCCGGTCTCCCACCAGCGTCCCGGCAAGCCCCGCGGTGGCTCAACAGGCTGAGCCGGATAGTGACGCTGGGGGATCAGCAGCGTAACTCCTTCCTCGAACTCGGCGGCCTCCTCGTTCGTGTCCCACACGCTTCGCCAGACCACCAGCCGACGTCCTTCCTCCCCTTCCCATGCCACCAGCGTGTCGCCGTCCCAGCCATCGGCCATGGACGAGGCCCTCTTCTCCGGCAGCGCCTGTTGCAGGTACAGCCTGACGGCGAACTCCCCCAGAGTGTCCTTGAGCAGAAGCTGCCACCCATCGCCCAGGACCGGCCCGAGATCGGGCACGACGACGGTGCTGGGCTGATCAGGCTCTTCACCAGGAGTGTCGAGGCCCAGGAAGCGGGACGGATGGAGGATCTGCTCCGTGGAGCGAGGGGGATGCCCATAGCAGCTGTTGAGGCTCTGCCAGCCTCCGTCTTCGAGAAAGTAGGCAGCGAACTCCCGGCCTTCTGTGTAAGGGAAGCGCCGCAGCCGGACCCACGCATCGTGACTGGTCAACCCATCTGTGTATCCTGGTTGCTCGGCCTCGATAATCAAGTCGGTCAGGCGTTCCCAGTTCGCCGACGACAGATCATCGTCCCTGTAGAGGGCTGTCACGAGCATCGCATCGCCCTCTATGAGGGCCTGGAGCGCCAGCCGTTCGTCCGTCGTCTGGGCCAACGTCTTCATCCCCCGGAGGTCGAAGTACTGATCCTGCAGTGCGTGGAGATAGGCGTGGGCCAGGATGGTCTGGGTGTCAATGTCGTCCTCAGGACGTTCGGACGACACGAACAGCTGTCTCAACCCGGTCACGTAGATACCGGCTGGCGTCTGAACCTCTACGCTCACAGGAGTCCGGGGCAGTAGATCCAGGACGGCGAAGGGAAGCGGTGCTGGCTGGGGCCCGATCTCCTCGTAACGTCCCTGCAGGATATCTTCCATGTCGTGCGGGTCGAGGAAGCTGAGGGGCACCTCGGCCAGCGACGGAAGACCTCGCTCCATCTCCACCTGGTGCGCGATCTGATCGAAGAGGCGGGCCGCCCGCACTTTCGTCCAGAAATTCTCGTCGGGAACTGGCGTGGATGTCGCTGGAGGCGGCGAGGTGGGAGACGGCGGTGGCACAGTGGGCGAAGGCGACGGCGTCCTTGCGGCAGAGACCTGTGGACTTTGTAGTGACGTCAAGACAAAGCCTGACAAGAGGCTGAAGACGCTAACGATGATCAGTATCATCAGGAGCACGACGCGGCGCTGTGAAGCGGAGAACTCGGAGGCTCTCACATCAGCATCTCGCTGTGTGGATATGGCGGCCTATACCCCCGCGCCGTCTCCACCGAGCGCCTCTCTCTGGCGTTGGATCAGGTGGCGCATACCCTGCTGGCCCAGATCCAGCATGCGATCCAGGGTCTTGCGGGAGAAAGGCGACCCCTCGGCTGTACCCTGCACCTCTATCAGGCGTCCATCCGCTGCCATCGCCAGGTTGAGATCCACGTCGGCATCGCGGTCCTCTGCGTAGCACAGGTCCAGTCGCACCTCGCCGTCGACGACGCCTACGCTTATGGCGGCCACAGGCCCGCGCAGCACGTCCGGTGAAACCGATCGCCGTGCAGCCAGACGGTGCAGCGCCAGGGCGACGGCCACGTAGCCGCCGGTGATGGATGCCGTTCGCGTCCCCCCATCGGCCTGGAGCACGTCACAGTCGACTATCAACATGCGTTCGCCCAACAGATCCAGATCGACGGCAGCGCGGAGCGAGCGCCCGATGAGACGCCGAATCTCCTGCGTGCGTCCGCCGAGCCCGTCGGTCTCACGCGGCGTGCGGGTGTGCGTCGAGCGAGGCAGGAGCGCGTATGACGCCGTCAGCCAGCCAGAGCCTCTTCCCTCCATCCACTCGGGCACCTCTTTCTCGATGCTCGCGTTGCAGAGGACGCAGGTCTCGCCCATCTCGACGAGCACGGAGCCCTCCGCGTACTTCACATAGTCCAGCGTGAATGTAACGGGACGGGCTTTCTCGGGGTGGCGACCATCAGGCCGGGCGCTATCGACAGGGGAGGAATCATTCATCATAGCGGCCCCGATTATACCACGCGGGTATCAAGCGACAAGAACGTCGACTGGACACCCGTTCTCCCTGGG
>JASFVD010000044.1:0-10681 GCA_050050015.1 Anaerolineae bacterium
GAGCTGGACGGCAACGGCATCCCTCCGGATTTCTTCTCCGACATCCACGTACGCAGAGGCTTCAACTACTGCTTCGACTTCCAGGCCATGATCGACGAGGCACTGAACGGCGAGGGCATCCAAGCTCAAGGTCCCATCATCCAGGGGATGATGGGCTATCTCGAGCGCGAAGATCCCATGTACTCGTACGATCCGGCCAAGTGCGAGGAGGAGCTGAAGCAGGCATGGGATGGCCAGGTGTGGGAGAACGGCTTCTACTTCCAGATGGCGTACAACACGGGTAACGACACGCGGCGTCTTTCGTCGGAGATCCTGAAGGCAGGACTGGAAAGCATCAACCCCAACTTCCAGGTGGCCGTGGTCAGCATGCCCTGGCCGGTTCTGCTGAGCACGCGCCGCCAGGGGAAGCTGCCCATATATGTCGGAGGCTGGCTGGAGGACTTCCACGACCCACACAACTGGGTGCACCCGTTCCTGCACTCGCAAGGAGCGTACGGACGGGTGACCAACTTGCCCGATGATCTGGCCAGCGAATTCGATGCGCTGATCGAGGAGGCGGCGTCCTACACCGCTGTCGACCAACGACGTCCCATCTATGAGGAGATCCAGCGGAAGGCACAGGAGGAGGCAGTCAACATCTGGCTGTACCAGAATATCTCTCGCCATCACTTCCAGACCTGGATCGAGGACTGGTACTTCAACCCAGCGTACTCGCAGGGGTCGTACTCCTACGTCTACGCCTGGTTGAAGGAAGCACCGTAGGGTAGCGCAGAGAGCAGACCCTCGGCTCTCCCACGTTGTCGAGGGTCAGCTTCATGTCTGTGGACACGTCGCACGTGGTTGAGGTGACGGGAAGCTCGAAGGTCTCGATCTGCACCCTGCTGCAGACAGCAGCATTCTGGGTGCAGGCGATTGCGCTCATCCGTCCCCCTGAGCGCCTCTGAGGTTTCTTCTGCGTCATTCGTGTCAGGCGTTCCTGAAGGAGGCTAGTCCATGATATCTTACATCATCCGACGGCTGCTCATTCTGCCAATCATCGTCCTCGGCGTGACCGTCTTGATCTTCGCCATGCTGTCCCAGCTCACCGCGTATGAGCGCGCATCCCTGTATGTGAAAGACATCCCCAAGCGCCAAGGCGCCATGGACGAGATCATCGAGAAGTATGGCCTCGACGATCCAATCCCTGTTCAGTACTGGAAATGGATGGTGGGGCAGACTGACAGATCCACTGGAGACGTGAAGGGGGGCATCCTGCGCGGGGATCTGGGTTGGTCGAAGACAGGCAAGGGTCCCGTGGCAGAGGTCATCGGGAGGCGGCTGCCGGCGACAGCCGAGCTGGCTCTTTGGGCTGCGGTGCCCCTCGTGGGAGGAGGCATATGGTTGGGCGTGGTGTCGGCCGTCAACCACAACAAGCTGATCGACCAGATCCTGCGGGTGGTCAGCATCGTCGGTTGGTCCATACCCACCTTCGTTTTTGGCTTGACAGTGATGATGCTCTTCTACGCCCGACTGGGCTGGTTCCCACCGGGACGCCTGTCAGATTGGGCGCTGCAGGTCGTGCAGTCCAGTCTCTTCACGCGTTACACGCAGATGAACACCGTGGACGCCGTGCTGAACCTGCGTCCGGACATTCTCCTGGACGCGCTCAAGCATTTGGTGCTGCCCGTTTCCACGCTTGCCTACCTGAGCTGGGCCTATCTCCTGCGCGTCACGCGTTCGTCAATGCTGGACACGCTGCGCCAAGACTACGTCACGACAGCCCGCTCCAAGGGTTTGCGTGAGCGCCTCGTCATCCGCGTCCACGCTCTCCCGAACGCACTTATCCCGGTCGTAACAGTCAGCGGGCTGACCCTTGTGGGCTTGCTCAACGGCGTAGTGATCACAGAGACGGTCTTCAACTATCCCGGCATGGGGTCCTTTCTCTCCGAGGCAGCCCTCTCGCTCGATATCGTCTCTGTCTCGGGCGTGACGCTAGTGAGCAGCTTGATACTCGTGTCTGGGAACCTGGTCGTGGACGTCCTATATGGCATGATCGACCCTCGGATCAGACTCCAGTGACCGATCAGGAAAGAGGCATGATGCGCAGACGGAACGCGCTACGGGTAGTGAAGAAACTGCTGGCGAATCCTACGTCCCTGGCGGGCATCTCTCTGCTGCTTGTCTTCACGGTGGTAGCGGTAGCAGCCCCTCTGATTGCACCGGTTCCCGCTGCGTCGCGCAATCCGTACATGATTCCTCGCGACGGATTCAGCTCCACACCCCGAGCGCCCGGCGAGGGCCATCTCTTCGGTACGACCGAGGGACAGTACGACATCTTCTACGGCGTGGTGTGGGGCACCCGCACTGCGTTTCGGGTCGGCGTGATGATTGCACTGTTCACGACGCTGATGGGCGTGACTATCGGTTCTGTCGCAGCGTTCTACGGAGGCGTGATCGACGAGGTGCTGATGAGAGTGACAGAGATCTTCCAGGCCTTCCCTTTCCTGCTTGCGGCCATCACGATGACGTCGGTGCTCCAAACAATCTACGGGCGCAGGGCGGGCGGCCCCCTGATGTTCGTGGCCAAAGTGATGGCGCTGTTCACCTTCGGCCACAACCCTGCGGAGCCCGTCGACCCCATACGGCTCCACATTCTCACGGGGATGCTGGCGATCAGCCTCTTCGGGTGGATGACGTACGCCCGAGTGATTCGGGGAAGCATCCTGTCGGTGAAAGAGAAAGAGTACGCGTTGGCGGCTCGGATGATCGGTGCTGGAAACATGCGCATCCTGTTCCGCCATCTCCTCCCTAATGCGATCTTTCCAGTGATCGTCATCGCATCGATGCGCATCGGCTCCTACGTGCTGACCTTCGCGGCCCTTAGCTTTCTCGGGCTGGACGCCCAGCTAGGATACGCCGACTGGGGCCAGATGATCAGCTTCGCACGGAACTGGATTCCCTCGCTAGCCGATCACTGGTACATCGTCGCTTTCCCCGGCACGGCTATCGTGCTCTTTGTTCTGGCCTGGAACCTGGTGGGGGACATCCTGCGCGACATATTCGATCCACGCATGCGGGTCCGTGGGATCGGATAGACGTGCGTCAAGAGCACAAGAGGTCACCTATGTTCTCCGGCCCCACAATTGATCCACGAGCCTGCGCATGCTATACTGGATCCAGGAGCGTCGCCACATTGGGGAGTAACCCGGACATGGAGCAAGCAGAACATCCCTCCGATGCGAAACTGAATGCCCTCTATCGGCTGGGACAGCAGTTGATCCTGCTGCGCGATGAGCGCACCATCGCCGACACTGTCCTGGAGATCGCCGAGGAGGTACTCGACTTCGGCGACAGCGAGTTCCTGGTTGCAGACGATGTCAACCATGAGCTGTATGTCATCGCGCATCGAGGAGCGCTTCACGTAGCCCGCGACCTCCACCTCCCGCTAGACGGCGAAAAGGGTATCACCGTGGCCGCCGCCCGCCGGGGCGAGCCCGTCTACGTGCCCGAGGTGGAGGACGAGCCCCTTTACGTGAACGCCGGTTTCGCTGCTGGCTCAGAGCTCGCGGTTCCCGTACAAACCGAGGGCCGCGTGCTCGGGGTCATCAACGTCGAGAGCCTGAGGACGAATGCCTACACTTCCGCCGATGCGCGGCTCCTATCGACCCTCGCCTCGCAGGCGGCGTTAGCTCTCCAGAACGCTCGCCATCATAGCCAGGAGCGCCGTCGATCAGAGCAGATGGCGGTCATCAACCGCAACGCGCGCCGCATCACGGCCACGCTGGACCTCCGAGACACCCTGGACGCCATCGTCGAAGCGGCTGCTGACCTGGTGCCATGCGTGCTGGCCGAGATCAGCCTGTGGGACGAGGAGCGGCAGATGCTGACACTGGAGGCCCTGCGCTGTGAGCCCGAGCGGGCCTTCCCTATCGGGCGGAGCTATCCTCCAGGCGGAGGGTACACGGGGTGGTTAGTCCGTCACAAGCAGCCACTGCTTGTGCAGGACGTGGACGCCCGCGAGGACATCCGTCCCGATCTCCTTTCCGGCGAGCTCCCTTTCAAGGCCTATCTTGGGGTGCCCCTGATCGCAGGAGACGAGCTGATCGGCACCCTGGTGTTGATCCGTGATCGGGCTGACAGTTTTGACGACGACCACATGTCACTGCTGGAGAGCCTTGCGGCTCAGGCCGCCGCAGCCATCCGCAACGCGCGCCTCTACGAGGAACTGGCCCGCCGCCATCGCGAGACTTCAGCGCTGTACAGCGTGGCCGAGACCGCGAACCGCCCCCTTGATCTGGAGGAGCTCCTTGAGCAGGCGCTAGACCGGGTGGTGGACGTCACAGACGCTGACGCCGGGGCGATTCGCCTGATCGACCCAACGACGCGTGAGGTGACGCTGGCTGCCCACCACGGCCTTTCGCATCGGTTCATCCAGCGTACTGCACACTTCAGATTGTCCGACGAAATCGTCGGCGCGGTGGCCCGGTCGGGGCAACCGGCTCTCTCCGAGGACATGCAGACCGACCCACGCATCAGCCGCGAAATACAGGCGCTTGTGAAGGAGGAAGGTTACCGCTCGCTCGCCCAGGTCCCCCTGCGGACTCAGGACGAGGTCGTCGGTACTCTCGGCGTGGTTGCGGAGGAGTCGGACTTCTTCGACGAGGACGATCTCAGATTGCTCGACGCCATCGGGCAGCAACTGGGCATAGCAATTGCCAGCGCCAGATTGCGCCAGGAAGCCCTCCAGGCAGAGCGTCTCGCAGCGGTGGGGAAGGTGGCCGCCAGCGTGGCCCACGAGTTGCGCAGCCCACTTGGCGGCATCATGCGGAGCGCCGAGTTCCTGGCACGCACGGAGCTATCCCACGCGACCCGGCAGAGACTCAGCCAGGCCATCGTCGCCATGGCTCGCCGCCTGCTCAGCACGGCCAAGGAGATCCTGGACTTCACGCAGGGCGGGCGCCTCGCCCTACGCAGAGTCCCCTGTGACCTGCCCACATTTCTGGATCAGATTCTCGAGGTGCTGCGGGTCGATTTCAGCGACCGGGGCATTGAGGTTATCACTGAGTGGGACTACACTGGGCACGTACGCATGGATCCGGACCGGATGTCTCAGGTGGTCTACAACATCGCGGCCAATGCCCGGGATGCCATGCCCAGCGGCGGTCAGCTGAGCATCAGGTCGCGGCGGGTGGCGGATCGGGTGGAGCTGCGCTTCGCTGACACGGGTCCTGGCGTGCCGCCCGAGCTGGCACAGAGGATTTTCGAGCCCTTCGTCTCATACGGGAAGCGGGAAGGGGCTGGCCTGGGCCTCGCCATCGCCCAGCGCATCGTCCGAGAGCACGGTGGGGATATCCAGCTGGAGAGCCCAGGCAACGGAGGCGCCACGTTCGTCGTGACCCTGCCCCTGGAATGAATCATCCAAGCCGAATGCCTAACGCGCGTCGTCCTCTTTCGGTTCGATCCATCCCTGTTGCATAGCACTTACCACGGCCTGAGTCCGAGACGAGACACCCAGCTTGTTGTAGACGTGCGTCAGATGCGCCTCCACTGTTCGAGCGCTGATGCAGAGCCGCTGGGCGATATCGACGTTGGTGAGGCCGCGGGCCACCAGGCTGAGCACTTCCAGTTCCCGATCTGTCAGCGGGGGACCCTCCAGGTCAACCACCTCCCCCTCCGCAAGGTAGCGCACCACGACCGACGCAATCGACGAAGGAAGCACAGACTCGCCGCGCGCGGTGGCTCGAATCGCCTCTAGCAGCTCGTCGAGATCCACCGTCTTGGGCAGATAACCCGCTGCCCCCGCCTGCAGCAGCTCGATCACATACCGCTCTTCCTCACGAGCGGTGAGCACCAGGACCCGGCATTCCTGGCAAGCGTCCACAATCCGGCGCGTAGCCTCAAGGCCATTCAGGTGGGGCATCGCGATATCCATCACCACAACGTCGGGCCGAAACTGGCTTGCCAGCCTTACCGCCTCTTGACCAGTCCCCGCCTGACCGACGACTTTCATGTCCGGCTGATGATCGACCACCTCGGATGTGGCCTCTCGCACCACGGCGTGGTCATCTGCTAGTAGGACTGTGATGACGTCCATCGGAGCCTCCATGAACTAGTCTCGGATGGTCAGTCGAGTATATCACAGCGCGGCCGAACCCGCTAACGACGGCTTCGTCGGACGCTAGGGAGAAATGTCAGCGGGGAGAAGACGCCCCACGCATCGCGGGCCCAAGACCCATTACCCTGCAGAGGTGAGCCCTGATTGGCGCTTTGCATGGCTATCTACACCCAGCGGTCACGCCGTTCGAAAGGTCGCCCTTAGCGTGGGCAGGTCGACGTCGACCACGTCCAGCGCCACCGTGTCGTTCAGGGACCAGTCACCGCGGAGATGGACAGCCGGTTCGAGACCCAGCTCGGGGATCAGCACCTTTCCCCTTCGGTCCCACGTCTCGACGAGCACACCCTCGCCGCGCCAATGGGGATTCTGCAGGAGGTACACCAACGTCCAGTGCTCGCGCGCCAGTCGCTCGGCATAGCTGACGCTGCCCGCCACCGCCTGTGCGGAGCCAATGCGCACCATCAGCTCCTGACCCCCCAGCACATCCTCTCCGCGCACGTAAGCGCGTAGTTGCTGGTGCACAACCAGGTCGAGATAGCGACGCAGCGGGCTCGTGGCCTGGACGTATCGTTCCAGCCCAAGCCCGGCGTGACGGCCGGGCTTGCTGCTATACTCACTACGGCTCATGTGACGGCGCAACTCAAACATCCCAGCCAGATCCTGGGGCCTTTCCTCCGTGTCTGGAGGGTCCTGGGCAGCGTAGGGCAGCGGGATCCCTTCCTCAGCGGCGAAGCTGGCCGTCGCTGCGCCGGCCAGCAGCATAGCCTCGCGCACCAGTGCTCGGCTCCTCAACGCAGGCAAACGACGGATGGTCACGGTCCCATCGACCACGCGCACCCGCACCTCCGGAAACTGGAGATGTATGGCTCCGTTCTCGCGGCGGCGTGCCTCGAAGTCTCGCGCCAGCCGAGAGAGATCATCAAGGGGCGCATCGTCGAGCCGCGTCTCCGCCTCCGCATACGTCAATCGCGTCACCCTCACCCAGCTGGGGACGACGTCCATCCCACTGATGTAGCCACCGCCGTCCACATCAATCCCGAAGGATAGCGCAGGCGAGACCTCCGACAGTCCCATGCCCAATCGATCGGCCACCTCCGGAGGAAGCATAGGCACCTTACCGTCCGGAAGGTAAAGCGTGGCGCCCCGAGCGCGAGCCTCCAGGCCCGCCTGGCTGTCCGGTGGAATTAGAGCAGCCACATCCGCGACGTGAACCCACACGCGACGGCGAACGCCGTCGGCTTCGAGGCTGATAGCGTCGTCAGGATCCGTGGTACCCTCGTCATCAATGGCAAAGGCGAGCAGGTGGGTAAGGTCTACTCGGTCCTCCTCTGGCAGAGATGGTGTCGACGCAGCGGGTGGGGAGGTGGCGAGACCCAATCGGTTCGGGTAGGGGACTACGGTGTAGTTCCAGTAACCCAGCTGTAGCAGGAGTGCATGGGCGTTCTCCGCGGTCTCACCCCGCCCGAGCGCGCTGAGGACGCGGCTATGGCCTGTCTGGCCCAGAGCGAGCATCTCGACCTCGGTCAGATACCGTTCATCCTCTTCAGGCACGTACTCGCCGGCCCGCGCGCGATCCAGGAAGGTCTCCCAAGCCCGGCGCTCAGCGGCGCGGGCCTCGCGCCTGGCCCTCTCGTCCGCGACCTCTTCGGCGCCCCGGGCCAAGATATCTTGTGGTGTACCCTCGAAGTAGAGGCCATCAGCCACCCACAGCCATGCCGCCCACGCCGTGGGCGGTGTGTAGTCCCCGTACGCCAGATCGGCGAGGTCCGGCAACGTCGTCTTGCTCCCGCGAAGCACCTCCCAGGCGGTCTTCATTTCGCCTTCCTGGGGAGCCAGATCCTCCAGACTCTCCAGTGGACCAGGGTGGAGAAGGTCAATATCCTTGGGGCGGACGCGCAGCGACTCTCCATCCCGTAGGACGATGGTAAGCTTCTTGCGGCCCAGCGACTCGACCCGCGCCGGATCGTGCCTGTAGAGCACGAGGCTCTCCCGGCGAAACCGGCTCTCGTCTGCGTTTCCTGACATACCCTCCTCCGATGCTGGCTCTAGCTTTGGATCAGCCGGGCGATCTCTCGCCGCGCACTCGCGAGACAGAACAGGTATCTGGCGAGGGGCACAGGGGCAAAGAGATGCTATCATGCTCCTTGGATACCCGCAAACGCAACTCTGCCTGGGCGCTCCATCGGACCATCGTGGACATGAGAGCAGAGCCATGGCGCAGCGAGCGTCATCAAGACCGTCTCGTCTCGAGACGCGCTTGTGCACGAAGGGCAAGAGTCGGGCTCCACCCGCGCTTGACAACTCCCCGTTTCATGCTATCGTTGAATGCACATGGAACAACTCACGATAGGCCAGCGCATACCCTTTGCCCTAATCGAGGCCCGACGAGCCCGAGGAGAGCCAGTCGACCCGTCTGGGTAGACTTGTTTCGGGCTGCCTAGCCTAATAACAAGAGCCAGTCTCCAGACGGAGACTGGCTCTTCTTTTTTGCGCGATGGTCTTCCCATCGCGCTCTTCGTTATCTGAAGACGCCCTGCACTATATACGGATCAACAGGAGGCAAGGTTCAATGAGTGGTGCATTCAACAAAGTCGTCCTGGCCTATTCCGGCGGCCTGGACACGTCCGTCATCCTGGCCTGGTTGAAGGAGAACTACGGCTGCGAGGTCATCACGTTTACCGCCAATCTCGGACAAGGTGATGACGAGCTTGAGGGGCTTGAGGAGAAGGCACTGGCGAGCGGGGCCAGCAAGGTCTACATCGTCGACCTGCGGGAGGAATTCCTCACCGACTACGCGTTCCCCACGATGCAATCGGGCGCGATCTACGAACGACTCTACCTGCTCGGCACCTCATTCGCAAGGCCGGTTACCGCCAAGAAACTGGTTGAGATCGCCCAGAAGGAGAATGCCGAGGCTATCGCTCACGGCTGCACCGGGAAAGGGAACGACCAGGTCCGCTTCGAGCTAACGGCCAAGGCGCTTGACCCGTTCCTGGCTGTCATCGCGCCGTGGCGCGAGTGGGACATCCGCTCTCGTCAAGACGCCCTGGACTACGCCGACGCCCATGGCATCCCCATTCGCCAGTCCTCGGGATCGATCTATAGCCGCGATCGGAACATCTGGCACATGAGCCACGAAGGCGGCGACCTGGAGGATCCCTGGAGCGAACCCGGTGAGGAGGTCTTCTGTCTCACGGAAGCTCCGGAGGACGCACCGGACGAGCCCCTCTACCTGACCATCGACTTCGAGCAAGGGATCCCCGTCGCCGTGAACGGGGATGCCATGGGGGCGGCGGACTTGCTGACCCACCTGAACGAGCTGGGAGGCGCCCACGGCGTCGGGAGGGCGGACCTGGTGGAGAATCGACTGGTGGGCATGAAGTCCCGTGGAATCTATGAGACCCCGGGCGGCACTATCCTCTATGCGGCGCATCAGGGACTGGAAAGTATCTGCCTGGACCGCGACACCTCCCACTACAAGGAGGTCGTGGGCAGCCGCTTCGCCGAGCTCACGTACTACGGAAAATGGTTCACTCCGCTCCACGAGTCGCTACGTGCCTTTGTGGCCAAGACCCAGGAACGCGTCACCGGCTCGGTGAAGGTGAAACTCTACAAAGGCACTTGCTCCGTGGTCGGGCGGAAATCGCCGTTCAGCCTCTACCGCGAGGAATTCGCGACATTCGGCAAGGACGACGTCTACGATCAGAGCGATGCCGAGGGCTTCATCAACCTTTTCGGTCTGCCCCTTATGGTCAAGGCTCTTGTGGACATGGAGAATGACGACGGCGAGGAGCTGGCAGCGCCGGACTACGCCAAGTTCAAGAGGGACTAGACAGGAAGCAGGGCACCGGGCTTGACCGACGGACATCTGTTTGCGATCAGCGCGCACGGGAGGGTACCAGCGTGACATTGTGGGGTGGACGCTTCGAGGGGACGACGGATCATCTGATGCGCACCTTCAACGATTCTATCGCCTTCGACCGGAGATTGGCAGCGGCGGACGTGGAAGGGAGCATCGCCTACGCCGGTGCGCTGGCGGAGGCAGGGCTCATCAACGAGGAGGAACGGGACAAGCTTATCGACGGGCTGCACCGGGTGCGTGAGGAATTCGAAGCCGCGAACTTCGCGTTCCGGCCAGGCGACGAGGACATCCACACTGCCGTCGAGCGGAGATTAGGCGAGCTGGTCGGCGCGGTAGCAGGGAAGCTCCATACCGGTCGCTCGCGCAACGACCAGGTCGCCACCGATCTCCGACTCTTCCTGCTGGAGGAGATCTCACAACTCGAGGATGCCCTGGTCCAGCTTCAGAGGGCCGTGGTGGAGCAGGCTGAGGTGCACCTGGACGTCCTGATGCCCGGTTACACGCACCTCCAGCAGGCGCAGCCGATCCTGTTCAGCCACTGGCTGATGGCTTACTTCTGGAAGCTGCAGCGCGACCGCAAGCGCCTTGAGGACGTAGTTCAACGGGTCCGCGTCTGCCCTTTGGGCGCAGGAGCGCTGGCCGGGAACCCGTTTAGGATCGACCGCAGGGCCCTGGCTCGGTCGCTCGGCTTCGACGCCGTAGCCCAGAACAGCATCGACGCCGTG
>JASFVD010000045.1:0-10430 GCA_050050015.1 Anaerolineae bacterium
AGGAGAGCCCACCTGTTTCAGCCTCAGTGAGGTAGCCTCGCTGGAAGGCCTCCGTCGCCCAAGCCAGGGCAACGCCGGAGCTCATCGCATCCAGGCCCAGCACCTCGATCTCATCCATCAGTCGCAGCATCCCTGGCGGATCGGAACCACCCAGCATACTGCCCAGGGCATAGATGGGCTCGTAGTCGTACCCCAGCATCGATGTCTTATAGAAGTACGGCTCATCCGGGTGTGGCGTGCGCAGCGCAGCCAGGTGAATGCAAGCCACCGGGCAGTGCGCACAGGCTAGCCGCCGGCCCAGATACTCCTCCGCCATGCGCTCACCTGAGATGCGCTCGGCGCCTTCAAAGCGTGCCTCCTGAAGGTTACGAGTGGGCAACGCACTCATCTCATTCAAGGGAAGCACGTTCATCGGCGTTCCCAGCTCGTGGTACTTCTGCATAAGCTCGGATTTGGTCGCCGCGTCGAAGATTGCGTCGTACACATCGCGATACGCTCGGCGGTCAGCGACGTCAAGCGGTCGGTCGCCCATGACGACCACACCCTTGAGCTTCTTGCTCCCAAAAACGGCTCCCAGGCCAAGTCGACCGAAGTGTCGATAGGTCTCCGTGATGACGCACGCGTAGGATACCTGTGCCTCGCCCGCTCGCCCAATGCGCATGATCGTCCGATGGCCGGCGCCCGACTCCCTCTCCCGCAGGATGTCGCCCACCGTGTAGCTGGAACGCATGCCCCAGAGCGCCGTCGCATCCCGGAATCGGACCTCGTCGCCGTCGATCACAAGGTAGACCGGCATAGAACTGGCTCCCAGGATCACAATCGCGCCGTATCCGGCCAGCCGGATGGCCACAGCGCTTCGCCCTCCAGCGTGGCTCTCTCCGAGCTCTCCCGTGTGAGGGGACTTGAACATGGCCACGGTCTTTGACGCCATTGGGTAGAGCCCCACGAGAGGTCCGACAGCCAACACGATTGGATTCTCAGGTCCAACCGGATCGGCTCCGTGCGGGCATTGATCGTCGAGCAGCCGAATCGCGGTGCCTGCACCTCCCACGCCTTCTTCAAACAACTCGGAGCGGTCCTCCACCCAGGAGCGTCGGCGAGAGAGATCGACGTACAGGACATTGCGCAGGGGATCACTCGCCAACATGGGAAAGCTCCTCGAGCTCGATCACGTCGTAGGGGCAATAGGGGGCGCAGTAGCCGCAGTAGACGCATATCTGGGGCTTGCCCTGCTTTCCGTCCCAGAACACGGCTCCGAGCGGACACGCGTCGACACAGTGACCGCCCCCGATGCACTCGCTCGACTTGAGACGAACGCCACCGTCCTCCCGGGGCAGCAGCGCGTCCGTAGGACAGACCCTAGCGCAGGGCGGATCGACGCATGCTCGGCAGACGATGACGACGAAGCCGCGGCGCATACCGCCTGCCGAGCGGACCCTGATGCGCGACTCGGCGATCCCACCTTGTCCCGTTCGACGCGTGCAGGCAAACACGCAAGCCTGGCAGCCTACGCAGCGGTCAATGTCTATCACGGAGAGTCGCTTGGCCATCTTGGACCCCTGTCTACGTTCGGCGTGTCAGGCGCCGCCTTTGGATCCTCTTGCGGAGGAAGATGACCTCCACGACTAGTGCCAGACCAACCGCGAAGACCCTCGTCACCAAGGACTGGATGAAGTCGGTGCCGATCAGAACGGCGTGCACAGTGGCCAGAAAGAAGGCCAAGTAGTTGAGGTAGTGGACGGTCCTCCAGCTTCGCTTGATCCTGGTCCGGAGCGCGGCAGCCAGCGCAGCGGCCGCGATGAGGTACCAGGCTGGGCGGCCGCCGAGTTCCAGGAAGCCCCTGAGGGACGAGACGTCGGGCAGAAAGACAGCCAGCTGTGAACTCCTGAGCGCCACGCCCAGGGGGTGGAGCGTGACCAGGGCCAATCCGCTCAACGACAGGATGTGGTGCACCTTGATGAACGGACGGCCCAGCAGCCGAAACAGCTCGCGCATGTAGGCTGACGAGACGACGGCAAGGAAGATAGCCAAATAGCCCAGCAATGCGGCGGCGCGAATGCCCCAGTCCAGAGGTGTGCCGACGGGCTGGATGGCAATCAGGATACCGACCAAGACCAGCGCTGCGACACCCGTCGCTATCAGGTAGACACGTCCCTGTCGTCGCCTGGCTTCTCGACTGTTACTGGCCATGCGGCCTCCTTGTGGTTGCAGTGGGACCTCCAATGTCACCGGGTACTCCGGCCCGGATACGTGAGAGCGATGCCCCCAACGACCGAGATGAGACTCGTCGGCAAGTATACTCTCGGCGACAGCAGGGCGCAAACGCTCCGTGTGCCACAATACAGAAAGAGACGGGCTCTGCGCCCGTCTCGCTCTTCATTTCTCCCCAAGTATCGCGTGACGATCGTCGGCTACAGGGCCACGGCTCGCATCACTCTGGAGCCTCCGGCGTCGAACAATCGTTTCCCTCGGGACCCGCGGGTCATAGCGCTGATGACGGCTATGTCACCCGTGTGGAAGCGCCTGCCGTCCTCCAGATAGACATCCAGGGCGTCGCCGAGCTTGCCTATGGCCACGTCGCCCAGCTTGCCTCCGGTCTTCGTCTCCCGCAGGCACTGCATGCCCTGCGTGTTCCTTCCCTGGATCGTGAAGTCGTCCAGCGGCACGCGGTTGGCGTAGCCTGTCTCGGATACCACCACCACGTGCCAGGGGTCCCCATCCGTCCCTGGACCGCCCCTCTCCACGACCGCGCCGCCGAGCACGCCGTCTCCCTTTTGGAGCGAAACGCCGATCACGCCGCTTGCCGTGTCTGTCTTCTGAGGATTGATGTCTTGGCTCGCGAGCCTCAGCAGCTGTCCCTCCTGGGTGTAGAAGATGACATCAGCGTTCTCGCTCGCCAGATCGCCGAAGAGCAGCACATCGTCGCCAGACAGCCCGATCACCGGGCCCCACTCGCGCTCGAGGAGACCTAGATCCTCCAGCGCAGTACGCTTCACCCTGCCCTCTTGCGTTCCTAACACCAGGAACTGACCTCGTCTTACCACGCTGATGCCGATGATCCGCTCGGACCCTCTCAAGCCGAGGGCCTCTGGCGTGGCTTCCTGGGGGATGAAACCGACCTTGCCAAGCCAGCCCTTGCCTCCACTGCTCAACAGGATAACCTGGTCGTCGGGTTTCGCCTGCACGTGCGCAAGGTGGACACTCCGCGCCGATCTCGTCGTGAGGCCGTCGCTAGGTCGGTGAGAGAAATCGCTGACGTCGCAGCGCTCTATGCCATCGGGCGTAAGAGCCAGGACTTGATCACCCTCCGGTGTCACCAGATCCGACCCCGTCATCACCGTCGTGCCGGCGGCCTTGTCCTCGCTGTCGACAATCACCGTGCGGCGGGGCACGCCGAATTCATCCCGGAGAGTTCTGGTCTCCTCGACGACGACGTCCAACCGTCGCTTCTCGGAGGCTAGGAGACGCTCGAGGGAGCCAATGCGCGCCCTCAGCTCCTTCTCCTCATCCTTCAGCTGAGTTCGACCGAGCGCGGCCAGCTGCTGGAGCTGTGTGTGGAGAATGGCGTCTGCCTGCGCCTCGCTGAACCTGAATTGTCGCATCAGGTTGTTGCGGGCCGTTCTCGGCTCCCGTGAACTGCGAATCGTATCGATAACCTCGTCCAGGACGTCCAGCGCCGTGAGCAGACCCTCGACGATGTGGAGACGAGCGGCCCGATTCTCCAGCTCGTGCTTGCTCCGCCGCTCGATCACCTCGAGGCGGTGGGATAAGAAGTAGGTCAAGAGATCGTGCAGAGAGAGATAGGTGGGTCTGCTGTTATCACCATCGGAGGGCGCGCTTGCGGCCTCGTCTTCCTCATACGGTACGAGCGCCAAGTTGATCACGCCGAAGGTCTCTCTCAGCTGAGAGTATTTCAGCACTTGCTCGAGAACCTCCTCCGGATCGCCCGTGCGCGAAACCTCGATCACAAGCCGCATGCCGGTGTAGTCGGATTCATCACGCAGATCGGTCACGCCTGTGACTCGCCCACGGTGAATTTCCTTGGCGATCTTCTCCATCACCGTGTTCTTCTGGACGTTATAAGGCAGCTCAGTGATCACGAGGTTCGACTTCCCGCCGCCAATATCCTCGACGAGGACCCGGGCCTGCGTGACAATCCTTCCTCTCCCGGTCTCGTATGCCTCGTAGACAGTGTCGATCAGCCCGTCTCCCCGGTCACGATAGCGGTAGAGAATACCGCCCGTCGGGAAGTCTGGCCCGGGTATGAACTTGAGCAGATCCTCGGTCGTGATCCGATCGCGCTTCTTCCAGTTCTCTGCCACGTAGATCAGGGCGTCGCAAACCTCAGCGAGGTTGTGCGGAGGCATGTTCGTCGACATGCCGACGGCAATGCCCGCTGAGCCGTTGACGAGCAGGTTCGGGAACACAGTGGGCAAGACCGTCGGCTCCTCGAGAGACCCGTCGAAGTTTTCCTGCCAATCCACGGTCTCCATGTCCAGATCCTGGAGCATCGTCTCGGCGACGGCAGTCAGCCTCGCTTCCGTGTAGCGCATCGCCGCTGGGCTGTCGCCATCCACGGAACCGAAGTTGCCCTGTCCGTCGACGAGCGGTATCTCCATCGAGAAGTCCTGCCCCATGCGCACCAGAGTGTGGTACACGGATGTGTCTCCGTGGGGGTGATACTTGCCCAGCACTTCTCCCACGATGCGAGCCGACTTCTTGTGCGGCTTGCCGGCCGTCAACCCGAGTTCGTGCATCGCGTATAGAATGCGCCTCTGCACCGGTTTGAGCCCATCGCGAACGTCGGGCAGTGCGCGGTCTGTGATAGTGGCCCTGGCGTACCCCATGTACGCGGCCGTCATGTCGCTGGCGAGATCGAGGGTCTCCACGGGCAGTTTGGCTATTGTCGTCTCGACGTCAGTCATTCCTTGTTCTACCCTCCGTTGTGGCTCCTGGCGAACCTTGGCAAGCCCTACGTGCCATTCTCGTCCAACAGGATTCCGTCGCCCCAGTATCTCATCAAGCGCTCACGCCGTTTGGTGGCGGCGGCTCCCATCCACAGCGAGAAGGCCGCGTTCGCTGCATGCACGTCGCTGGCCTTGACCTGTGCCAAGTTCTCGTTCATCGCGGGATTCCCGGTGTCCTCCTCCACGCTGAACACGGTTTCGCGAAGCTGCGAGGGATTCATCTCGCCCAATCCCTTGTAGCGCTGGATGGTTACCCCCCGCATGCCGCCCCACTCCTTGAGAATCCGCCTTCTTTCCGCCTCCGTGTAGGCGTAGCGGCTGTCGCTCCTCTTCCGCAGCAGGTAGAGGGGCGCCTGCGCCACGAACAGCCGTCCTTCCTCCACGATGGGCCGCATCAGGCGCCAAAACAACGTGTACAGGAGCGTCTTGATGTGCTCGCCGTCCACGTCGGCGTCCACGAGAATGGCGACCCTGCCGTAGCGCATGTCCTCGACACTGAAGTCGCTTCCCACGCCTGCCCCGAGAGCGGCGACGATGGCCTTCACTTCGTTGTTGCTCAGTGCTCGGTCCAGACGCTTCCTCTCGACATTCAGTATCTTGCCACGGAGCGGAAGGATGGCGTGGTAGCGGCGGTCGCGTGCCTGCTTGCACGAGCCGCCTGCACTGTCGCCCTCGACGATGTAGAGCGTGGTGTGGTCCGTCAGCGTTCCCTTGGCCACGTCGGCTAGTTTGCCCGGCAGCTCGTCGACCTCCAGAGCCGAGCGGCGCATGACCAGCTTGCGTGCCTTTGCCGCGGCTCGGCGGGCCCGGGAAGCGGCCAGGCACCGCTGCACGATCTTCTTGCCCAGTGAGATCCGCTTCCGCAAGCGCTCCAGCAGCCCCTCGTAAATGATCGAGTGGACCTGGCCTTGGATCTGATCGGCCCCGAGCTGCGTCTTGGTCTGACTCGTGAACTGAGGATCGTGCATGCGCACGCTCAGGACAGCCGTCAGTCCCGCGCGCGTATCACGCCCGATGATCTTGTCGCCCTTCTTGAGCAGCCCCCTGCGCTCGTCGGCGAAGACGTTGACCGCCTTCGTCAAGCCGGCCATCAGGCCGGAGACGTGCCCTCCCCCATCCGGCGTGGGAATGGTGTTGACGAAGGACACAATCTCGGGGAAATCGCCATCGTGCCATTGAAACACTGCTTCAACCCGGGTGCCGTCGCCCGTCGTGCCCTCGAGCTTGATGGGAGGATGAATGACCTTCCGATCCCGGTTGAGATGCTCCACGTACTCCACCAGACCACCCTGGTAGCAGTATTCCCGCCTCCGCCCCTTTCCGCGTTCGTCCGTTATCGAGCTCACGAGGCCCGGGACGAGGAAAGACACCATCTGCAGACGTCGCGCCAGGGTCGCGAAATCGAACTCTACCTCATCTAGGTACTCTGGATTGGGGTCAAAGACTACGCTCGTGCCCGTGCCGATCTTGCGATCCTTGTTCTCCCTAATCGCCGTCACCTGACCCCGCACGCCAACCTCCCCCACGATCTTCTCCGTGTGCGGGTTGAGGATGTTCACCGGCGTCACGGGCAGCCCTCCCTCGTGCCGCTGTCGATACAGGACGCCGTCGCGCTGCACGGTGACCTCCAGCCAGGAAGAGAGAGCGTTCGTGGCCTTGATCCCCACGCCGTGGAGACCTCCAGACGTGGAGTAGCTACTCTCGTCGAACTTACCTCCGGAATGGAGCGTGGTGAAGGCCAACTCCATAGTGGGCTTATTCTTCTCCGGGTGCATACCCACGGGGATACCTCGCCCGTCGTCGGCGATCTCCATGCTGCCGTCTCGGTGGATGGTCACGTCGATCCGACCGCAGAAGCCCATCAGCGCCTCATCGACCCCGTTGTCGATCACCTCGATCGCCAGGTGGTGCAGGGCCGTCATGCCTCGTCCGCCAACGTACATCCCCGGCCTGCGCTGAATGTTCTCCGGGTAGTCGAGAACCTTGATATCTTCCTCAGTGTACGCCCGTTTCGCCATGGTGCTTATTTCCTTCCAACCCGTTAGACGCGATGCAACCGGATCCACTCTGTGCAGGCACTCTTTGGCAGGGTCAAGCACCTCCAGTATAGCACATTTGTTCTATTTCGTCAACTAGTGAGGCGCCAGGGGGCCGCGACTAACCTTTCCTGACACCTTACGATGGGTACGACGGCACGCATGCAGAATGCGTCCGGGCTGCCTCCGGCCCGCCCGGGGCACGTCTCACGCCACGTAGATGGGGCTGCTGAAGATCCACCCGCGGCGCTCCAGACGGTGCTGGCGGTACGCCTCCACCCTATACACACCTGGGCTTGCCGTGGTATGCTTCAGATGCTGCCCCCTACTACGAGCCAGCGTCTCTCCATTTCGAACTAGCCGGATGGCGGCTGGCTTCGGTGTGTCCACCTCGAACACGGTTGCTCCGGTTCGAGTCAGCTCCTCCCCCATCGTAGCTTCTCTGGTGATGGAGCGGGCGACGAATCGGAAGCCAGACGTAGAGCCCGCCCGGTCATATCCCACCCAGGTCCGACCGGTTCGAAGGGCGTCGTAGATCAGTGCCTTGTCGTGGCGCAGCTCTCCGTTCAGTGGGACGTCGGTCAGGACGTGGGTGTTCACACACCGGAACAGGTACTCATAGGGAAGGATGACCCTACTCAGAGCTCCCAGTGAGTACGTCTCACCGTGGGCGTCTGCTCCCCCAATGACCGACACTCGCTTTCCGTCGCTCAGCAACTGGTCCCACTTGTCGAGTGTCGCACGATAGGGCCCGCGTATCCCAATCTCGGGAAAATAGGCGTAGAAGAGTGCCCACACCTTGTTTCGGAGCAAGCCCTTGAACTCGGACATCGTGTTCCACAGCTCGATGCCCGTGTACCCTTCAACGTCCCATGCGTCCCATGGAATGGCATCAAGTTCAGCCTTGACCGAGCTCCCACGCTCAAACGGATGGGCCAGGTAACTGAATCCCTCCTCTTCCGCCACTGCGTGGATGAGGCCTTGAACGTCGGATGCCAGCGGCGCCAGCTCGGCCTCGGCGCCGTAGGCCAGCAGGTGATTCGCCTGCGGTCTGCAGCGCACGTCGTGAATCTCCTCACCAACGAGGAGTAGCACGTCGTCGTAGTAGCCTTCAGCGCCATCGACCCACACGTTGTGGTCGGTCACGATCAGGAAATCGAGCCCTGCGCTCGCGGCTGCATCAACGACGTCCGCGTGGAGTAGTGTACCGTCCGAGTAGGGCGTGTGCACGTGTGGATTCCCGACGTATTCGTAGACGCTCATTGGAGTCGCTCCAGAAGCTCCTCCAACTCACTGTAGCTCTCGAATACTCCATCAGCCAAGTCCCGACCGTCCTCGCGACCGCTGACACCGAGGAACAAGATCGCCATCATCCCTGCCTGGCGAGCCCCCTTGAGGTCGGTCTCCGGTAGATCACCGATGTGCGCGGCTTGCTCCGGTGGCGTGTCGAGGAGACCAAGGGTATGGTGGAAGGGCTCTGTTTGCGGCTTCGCCTTACCGAATTCATCGGAGAACGTCAGCGCTTCGAAGAACGATAAGAGACCGTCTCGACGCATCACTCGCCGGAGCACACGCCCGGGGGTGAGGCCCGTGTCCGAGATGAGGCCAAGTCGATGCGTTCGACTCAGCACGGGCAGTATCTCACGGACGCCCTCCACAGGGCGTGGCTCACTTCCACTGAGGTAGACCTCCTCAATCTCGCGGCCCAACCGAACCTCGCCGTCGCCGGAGAGATCGACGGCAAGGTGGCCCAGAAGCTCCTCGAGCCATCGGTCGATGGGAATGGAACGCTGGTCCTGGCGCCACACCCGGTCCCACACGGACCTGGCGTGTTCGTACGCCTCGACCATTTGGTCCCGTGAACGAGGCTGACCGTGGTGCTCGAGGGCTTCTTGGAGGATGTGGAGCCGCTCCTCCTCGGCATACGAATTGTGATAGAGCGTGCCCCAGAAATCAAACGTCAAAGCTCTTAGCATGGTATTCCTATTCAGCTTACACGCGTATGCCACCGCCGAGCGAGGGATTGAGACTCCTTGAGTTCTGCGCCGCCGGGTGGAAAGCGGATCGTCGCGCCGGACGGTATCTTATCGCACGCCTAGGGCATTGTCAAGCAATAACGTTGAGGGTATAATCGTGCCGCGGGCAGCAACTGAGCCCAAGTCAGTTGAGCTCTGCGCGGCCCGAACAATCCTCAAGGGCCGTCGCCCACGACGCCAATGGCACCTGGGAAGGTAGATGTGGACAATCGTCAAGTCGCCGACATCTTCTCCGCTATGGCCGATATCCTAGATATCCAGGGAGCAAACTACCACCGTGTGATGGCCTACCGCCGTGCCGCCGAGAACGTGGCTGCCCTGGGCCGACCCCTAGAGGAGATGTGGCGCGAGGGCGATCTGAAATCGATTCCGGGCATTGGCGACACCCTGGCCTCCAAGATCGATGAGCTGATGCAGACCGGTAGCCTGCAGGCCTATCGAGAGCTCCAGTCTCAGGTACCGGAGGGCGTCGTGGATATGCTCGAGATCCCCGGAGTCGGACCGAAGAGCGCTGCGCGATTCTGGAAGGAGCTGGGCATTACGAGCATTGAGGGCCTGGATCGGGCTGCAGACGCTGGGCGCTTGCGGGAGCTTCACGGCTTTGGCGCCAAGAGCGAGGAAAACGTGCTCGAGGGCATCGCTTTCCTGAAGCGCCGCACCGGCCGGACCCGGCTCGGTGACGCATGGCCCCTCGCACAGGACCTCCTCTCGGCACTTCGTCAGGTGCCCGGCGTCGTTCAGGCTGCTCCTGCGGGCAGCCTGCGCCGGATGCGGGAGACCGTCGGGGACCTTGATCTCCTCGTCGCCGCGTCGGACCCCTCGCCGGCGATGGAGCGCTTCGCCAACCTGCCTCAAGTAGAGGACGTCATGCTGAGTGGGGCCACGAAGACGTCGATTCGCACTCATGAGGGCTTCCAAGTCGACCTCCGCGTCCTGGAGCCAGCTCGCTGGGGTACGGCGCTTCAGTACTTCACGGGCAGTCAGGCCCACAACATCCACCTGCGCGGCCTAGCCCAAGATCGCGGGCTCTCTCTGAGCGAGTACGCGCTCAAGCTTGAGGATGGCGGTGAGATCCTTTGTGCTTCCGAGGACGAGGTCTACGACGTCTTGGGTCTCCCGCTCATCCCGCCGGAACTACGCGAGGACAGGGGCGAGATAGAGGCCGCGCTCGAGGGCGATCTGCCTGTCCTGGTCGACCTTGAGGACCTGCGGGGCGACCTTCAGTTTCACACCACGTCCTCTGATGGTCGTCACAGCATGTTGGAGATGGCCGAAGCAGCCCGCAGGAATGGGCTTTCCTACGCCCTCGTCACGGACCACTCGCACGGTTTGGGTGTGGCTCGCGGGCTGGACGTTGAAGGTCTGCGCGAGCAGCGGGCCGAGATTGCCGC
>JASFVD010000046.1:0-10393 GCA_050050015.1 Anaerolineae bacterium
CGGCATGCGCTTCACGGCCCTGTTGGGGGCGGAGGCGGTCGAACCCGCGACCGATCTTCCCGTGCTCCGCTCGCGCGTTGACACCAGCAAGCCCGCAAGTCGTGTCTTGTGGGAACAGCTGAGGCAGCCGCGAGTGCTACGCGAAATCAAGGCCGATTTGATCCACGGGCCAGTCTTCGTGGGCCCGCTGGTCGCCCCGTGTCCGATCGTGACGACCATCCACGACCTGAGTTTCATTCGCTTCCCGCGCCTGTTCCGGCCGGTCAACCGGCTTTACCTGACGACTATGACGCGTCTCTCCGCCCGCCGCGCCAGACGCCTTATCGCCGTATCAGAGTACACAGCCAGGGAGTCGGTTGAACTACTGAGCATCCCTCGGGAGAAGATCAAGGTCGTCTATCACGGCGTGAACGGAGCCTTCCGGCCCTTGCCAGATGAGGAAGTCACGTCCTTCCGCACGCGCAGGGACCTTCCGGAGCAGTTCGTGGTTTTCGTGGGGACATTGGAGCCGCGGAAGAATCTGGTCCGCCTGATCGAAGCGTTCGCTGAGGTGCAGGACGGACGACACAAACTCGTGCTAGCCGGGGGAAAGGGATGGCTCTGTGAAGAGTTGTTCGCCAGAGTCGAAGATCTGGGCTTGGAGAACGACGTTCAGTTTCCCGGATACGTGCCCAACGAGGAGCTCCCCCTCTGGTACAACGCGGCGATGGCGCTGGTCTATCCTTCCTTGTACGAAGGCTTCGGGATGCCCGTAACGGAAGCTCAAGCATGTGGCACACCAGTTCTGGCATCCAACACGTCATCGCTGCCAGAGGCCGCCGGAGATGCGGCACTCCTCGTCGATCCGCACGACGCGGAAGCCATTGCCGCCGGGCTACGTCAGATTCTGAGTGACAGTGCCCTCCGGGAGCAGCTCAGCAGACGAGGGCTTGAACACGCGCAGACGTTCAGCTGGCCGCGCACCGCTAGGGAGACAGTCCAGGTGTACGGCAATGCCGCGGCGTGAGATGTTGGAGGAACCAATATGACAGGCGGGCGAGGCACCCCCTGGTGGGTCGCCGCATCTGACATTGCGCTTTTCAACGTCAGCATGGCGATCGCCTACTGGATGCGATACAACCTGGAGTGGTTCCGCGACATCAGCTACTATCACACCCTGACCGCGTACCTCCCCTTCGCGGTGCTCTTCACCGCTCTGATGTTGATCACGTTCCGCATGGATCAGGTCTACAAGAAATGGGGCGGCCGTCAGTGGCTCGATCAGATCTATCGGATCATCAACGCCACAGCGAAGTCAACGGTCGTGATGCTGGCCGTCACATTCCTGCTCCAGCCCCTTGAATACTCCCGTCTCCTGCTTGTAGAGGCCGGGGTGGCCGCGGTCCTTTTGCTGGGAGCGTCACGAGCCCTGCAGGACGCCATAATCGGCCGGCTCCACGCCCGCGGCATCGGCGTTCGCCGCACGATCATCGTGGGCGCAGGCGAAGTGGGGCGCACAGTGATGAGGACCGTCGTGGCCCGTCCAGGGCTTGGCTATGAGGTCATTGGCTTTGTTGATGACAACCCCGAGAAGGGAAACAGCGACTTGGGCCGATTTCAGGGCCTCGGCCCGGTCAAGAACCTCACCAGCTTGATCGAGGAGAAGAATGTCGACGAGGTCATCATAACGCTGCCGTGGATGTACCACCGCAAGATCATGGGGATTGTCCGAGCCTGCGAACGGAGGAACGTAAGCGCTCATATCGTGCCGGATCTCTTCCAGATGAGCCTCAGCCGCGTCGACGTTGACGACTTGGGAGGTGTCCCGCTCGTCGGTGTGAGGGAGGTCGGCTTCGCCCAGCGGGTACGCACGATCAAGCGCATGACCGACGTCGTGGGAGCTGCCCTAGGCCTGACGCTCGGAGCACCGCTTATAGGGCTGATTGCCATCGCCATACGCCTCGACTCGCAGGGCCCGATCATCTTCCGCCAGACGCGAGTAGGAGCGAACGGCAAGCGGTTCGAGATGTACAAGTTCCGCTCGATGTACCAGGGAGCCGAGGAGAGAATCGAGGGGCTCCGCGACCGGAGCGAGGTTGACGGTCCGATCTTCAAGATGAAGGATGACCCTCGGGTCACGCCCGTAGGGCGAATCCTTCGCCGCTCCAGCCTCGACGAGCTGCCGCAGCTCTGGAACGTTCTCAGGGGCGACATGAGCCTCGTCGGCCCGCGACCGCCCCTCCCTTGTGAGGTGAGCGAGTACATGGAGTGGCACAAGAAGCGGCTAGAAGTGCGGCCTGGCATGACCGGCCTGTGGCAGGTAAGCGGGCGTAGTCTCGTGAGCTTTGACGAACAGTGCCTGCTCGATATCTACTACATCGAGAACTGGTCCCCCTGGCTCGATTTCCAGATTCTGCTGCGCACCATCCCGGAGGTGATATTCGGAAACGGGGCCTACTGATATTCGTTGCCAGACCCACAACGGCGTGCTAGAATTGGGCATCGGACTCCGCGAGGGCGGGCCAACCTACGGTAGGCCACGCCCTCGTCGTTTGTTGGCTGGTTGCGCGGCGACAGGGTGCTCGGTCAGCCAACCTTGTGCAGAGGTGAGGCGTGCCGATGGAAACACTTCAAGTCTCGACCAGAGGTAAGCAGTCGTTTCACGACATCACGGACCGGGTCCAGGACGCGGTCAGCCGTGCCGGCGTGGACAGCGGGGTCTGCCTGGTGTTCTGTCCACACACTACGGCAGGGGTGACGCTGAACGAGAACTGGGATGCCAGCGTGCAGCATGACATCGGGGTGGGGCTTGACAAGATATCCCCATCCCGTCCCGAGTACCGTCACGGCGAGGGGAACTCGCCGGCTCACCTCAAGTCCTCGCTGGTGGGCCCTTCGCAGATGGTACCGATTGAGCAGGGGAAGCTCGTACTGGGCCGATGGCAGGGGATCTACCTCAGCGAGTTCGACGGACCGCGAACCCGTAGGGTGCACATCAAGGTGTTGCCCTGCTGAAAGAGAACAAGCACTAAGAGAGTATGCAGATTGATCTTGCCGCGCTAGAGCGAATACTGCCGACAGTCCGGACGCCCGGTCGCTACGTTGGGGCTGAGATCAACAGCATGGTGAAGGACTGGGAGGCAACATCGACTCGCGTCTGCTTGGCTTTCCCGGACATCTACGATCTGGGAATGTCGAATCTGGGATTGATGGTCCTCTACGATGTCCTCAACAGAATGCCCGACGTGCTGGCCGAGCGCACCTTCCTGCCCTGGGTGGACATGATCGCAGCGATGCGCGAGGCCAAGATCCCTCTGTACAGCCTGGAGAACAAGCGTCCCCTGGCCGATTTCGACATCATCGGAGTCACGCTGCCCTACGAACAAGTATACACGAATCTCCTTGAGATGCTCGATCTGGCACAGATCCCACTCCGCTCTGAAGATCGAACCGGCAGTGATCCCTTGATCATCGCGGGGGGACACGCCACCTTTAATCCAGAGCCGGTAGCTGCATTCCTGGATGCCTTCGTCATCGGCGACGGCGAGGAAGCCATTGCAGAGGTAGTGACCTCGTACGCTGAGACACGCCGTAGCTCGCGGGAGGACCAGCTTCGCTCCTTGGCACAGCTCAAGGGGATCTACGTGCCTCGGTTCTACGACGTTGCGTACAGCGACGGCGTATCCAGCTCCGAACCGCTTGGAACTGTCATTGCCATCGAAGCCAACGCACCGGAGGCGCGCGTGCCTCCGGTGCTGAAGCGGATGGTGGCCGAGCTGCCACCGGTCCCGACTCGGCTCATTGTCCCTACGGTCGACGTCAGCCACAACCGGGCCGCCATTGAGATCAGTCGCGGATGCACCCGAGGATGCCGCTTCTGCCAGGCGGGGATGGTCGTGCGGCCGGTTCGGCAGCGCTCGGTGGAGGAGATCCTGCAGGCGGCCAAGAGGATCCTGCGGCAGACGGGTTTCGAGGAGATCGGACTGCTGTCCCTGTCGCCCAGCGACTACTCACGAATCGACGAGCTTGTCGAGGCTCTGATGGACCGCTTCGGCAAGGAGCATCTGTCCATATCGCTGCCGGCCCTTCGCGCGGACAGCTACTCGGTCAATCTTGCCGAGGCCATCGCCGAGGGCCGCTACACGGGCTTCACGCTCGCTCCGGAGGCAGGTTCAGATCGCATGCGTGCAGCGATCAACAAGACCATTCCATCCCGACGGGTGTACGACGTGGCGAGGGACGTATTCGAGCGTGGCTGGCAGACGATCAAGCTCTACTTCATGATTGGGCTGCCGGGCGAGGAGATGGAGGACGTTGCAGCCATCGCCAAGATGGCTCAGACCGTCCACGTCATAGGTCGACGAATCCATGGACGTCGGGCGAGGGTCAACGTCAGCGTGAACACGTTCGTGCCAAAGCCGCACACCCCCCTCCAGTGGGTACCACTGGCATCGAGCAGGTCGATTCGCGAGAAGCAGGCCTTGTTGCGACGCGAGATTCCGGGGCGCGGCGTCAAGCTAGACTACAACGACCCCGAGGCCTCACTTCTCGAGGCTGTCCTGGCACGAGGTGACCGGCAGCTGAACGACGTGATCCAGCGCGCATGGGAACTGGGCGCTCGCTTCGACGCCTGGGACGACCAGCGGGACTTCGGGGCCTGGATGCGAGCCTTCGCCAAGGCCGGACTCGACCCTGATTTCTACGCCTATCGGGAGCGCTCGCCGGACGAACATCTTCCGTGGGAGGTGGTGAGCGCCGGTGTCGACAAAGCGTTCCTCTCGACTGAGTACGAGCGGAGCCAGCGACGAGAAACACTGTCAGACTGCCGAGACACGTGCCACGCCTGCGGCATACTCGCCGCATTCTGCGGCGAGCCATCTCAGCAATGGACGTGCCCTGAACCCGGGCGCCGCCCGGCAGGCGACGCAGGGTGACAGCCTCGAATGGGTCTCACGACACACACACCCACAGCAATAACGCAACAATTCACCACGATCAGGAGATACATGACCGATCCACGCATAGAGAAACTGGCTGAAGTACTAGTCGACTACTCCACGGCTGTTCGCCCAGGAGACAAAGTGCTGATTGGCGGAGGCATCCTGGCTGAGCCCCTGATAAAGGCAGTGTACGCCAAAGTGTTGGAGGCAGGGGGGCACCCTCTGTCGGTACCGTCTATACCGGGCCTTGAGAGGCTGCTATTCGAGCTCGGTTCCGACGAACAGCTTCAGCACATCCCACAGCCTTTGAAGCTGGCCATGGAAACCTACGACGTACGTCTGAGCATACGCGCGGACGCAAACACCAAGTCCCTGAGTAACGTCGACCCAACAAGGGTGGTGCTCCACAGCCGAGCCAGAACCGAGCTTATGAAGACGTTCATGGAGCGCTCAGCGTCTGGCGCGCTGCGCTGGGTGAGTACCCTGTTCCCGACAAACGCTTACGCTCAAGATGCCGAGATGAGCCTGAGTGAGTACGAGGATTTCGTGTTCGGTGCCTGCATGCCGGACCCCGACGATCCGGTTGGGTATTGGAGAAGATTCTCCGCCTGGCAACAGAGGATTGTCGAGTGGCTCAAGGGCAAGGAGCACGTACACGTGGTTGGTCCGGGAACGGATCTCCGACTCGACATCACCGGTCGAACGTTCATCAACAGCGATGGCAAGAACAACATGCCCAGCGGCGAGGTGTTCACAGGTCCTGTGGAAGAGAGTGTCTCGGGTCACGTCACATTCTCCTATCCAGCCATCCACCGGGGTCGCGAGGTGACGGGCATCCAGCTCCGATTTGAGCACGGAAAGGTTGTGGAGGCCAGCGCCGAGAAGAACGAGGCTTTTCTGCGCCAGACCCTGGACACCGATGAGGGCTCGCGGTACGTGGGAGAGTTCGCGATCGGCACCAACGAGGGGATCACGCAGTTCACCAAGCAAATCCTGTTCGACGAGAAGATCAGCGGCAGTTTCCACCTGGCATTGGGAGCCGGGTATCCCGAGACGGGGAGCAAGAATGAGTCGGCGATCCACTGGGACATGATCTGTAGCCTGCTGGACGGGGGACAGATCTTTGTGGACGACGAACTTCTCTACGAAGACGGTAAGTTCACCGTCGAATTCTGAGCGAGTTATCGCCCCTCAGGCGATGCTGGCGAGCCGTTGAGTTGAGCTATGCGATTACGTTTAACGTTCTCTAAGACGGGCTGGCTCATCTACTGCTCCCACCTGGATCTGATGCGGGTATGGGAGCGGGCACTGCGACGCGCCAGGCTGCCGCTGGCCTATTCCGGCGGCTACAATCCCCGCGCCAAGATCCAGCTCGCCAGAGCCTTGCCGCTGGGCCACGTTGGAGAGCAGGAGATACTGGATGCGTGGCTCGAGAAGCCCACGTCCTCGGAGGACGTGTCAAGTGCGCTTATGCCCGTGCTTCCCGAGGGGCTGACCATCAAGGACGTGCAACAGGTCGATCCAAAGGCTCCCGCCATGCAGACCCGTGTGATCGCTACCGTCTACCGCGTGACCATCGAATGGGACGGCAGTCGGGAGGAGATCGGGAAGCGACTCGGGAGGGCGTCCGACGCGGACGAACTCCTCCACGAGCGAGGGGGGAGGCGATACAACCTAAGGCCCCTGATTGAGGACCTGGATCTGACCGAGGCGACGGCCGACACTGTTACGCTCCGCATGCAGCTCTCGGCCCGACCCAGAGCAACCGGACGACCCGAGGCTGTCTTAGATGTGCTCGGGTTGGGCGAAGCCTACGTTCGATACTACCGCGAGCGATTGATCCTCACAGACGAGACAGAGGAAAGCTAGCCTCCTAGCAGGCACGCGTGGGACTTCCCATAGTGGGCCAGGCCGGACCGAGCAACCGGGAGCTCCCGAGCCAGCTCTGGTTGACAAAGCGGATGGATTCGATATAATATCTGTTCGAGCGGCCGCGCCATCTGGCCCGGCCACTGTTTGTGCATATGCAGGGAGGACTATGGTGTACGCAGTCATGAAATCAGGAGCGCGGCAGTACCGCGCCACCGCTGGGGACACGATTCGCGTTGAGAAACTGCCCGCTGAGCCTGGGGAGCAGATCGAACTGGACGAGGTGCTGCTGATTGTGGACGATGATGAGGTCGAGATTGGTCGACCTACCGTGGCAGGGGCGAAAGTGTTGGCAACCGTCGTTGCTCAAGAGAAAGGCCCCAAGATCACGGTCTTCAAGTACCGCCCCCGCAAGCGATATAAGCGGCACGCTGGACATCGTCAGCAGTACACTCGGCTGCGGGTGGACGAAATTGTGGTGTAGGAGGATCTGAGATGGCTCACAAGAAGAGTAGCGGAGTCTCACGTAACGGACGAGAGAGCAACGCCAAGTACCTAGGCGTTAAGAAATACGGCGGGGAGCAAGTTCGCGCCGGCCACATTATCGTGCGTCAGCGAGGAACGCGGATTAAGCCTGGCAGGAACGTCGGTCTTGGGCGGGACCATACGCTGTTCGCGACCGCCGATGGGTACGTGACCTTCGAACATACGCGTGGGGGTGGGAAACGGGTTAGCGTCTATCCGGCCCAGGAGGTAGCATGAAGGAGGACATCCACCCGGAATTCTACCCCGAAGCCAAGGTGATTTGCGCCTGCGGCAATTCCTGGACCGTGGGTTCCACGCAGCCAGAAATTCGCACCGATGTCTGCTCCGAGTGTCATCCTTTCTTCACAGGTGAGCAGCGCATGATTGACTCTGGCGGCCAGGTGGAGCGCTTCCTCAAGAAACTTGAGCGCCGCAAGAAGAAGATAGCTGAGATCGAGCAGCGCAGGGCTGAGAAGACGTCGCCTGAGCTCTCCATTGAGGAACTCGACATCCGAACACAGGCCAAGAACGTGCTGCTGGAGGCGGAGATCGAGACGGTTGGTGACGTCCTAGATCTCCTCGACGAGGGCGGCAGCGAGGCCTTGATGAATATCCGAGGGTTCGGGATGAAGTCGCTGGCAACGCTCAAGAAGCAGCTCCGGGCTCGAGGCTTCACCCTCCCGGGAGATGAAGCGGCGGAGGAAGAGACTGCGGAAGCCGAAGAAGAACTCGAAGCTGAGATGGCAACGTAGGCTGTAGATCATGGAGCTTGATGAGGGGGCAGATGGCACCATCTGCCCCTGTTTTGTTTAGATATCCCTTGCGCTATGTATAACAAACCTACCGGCGGCTGGATCGAGGTTATCTGCGGCAGCATGTTCTCCGGCAAGACCGAGGAGCTCATCCGACGCCTTCGCCGAGCCCAGATTGCCAAGCAGCAGACACAGGTCTTTAAACCGGCCATCGACACGCGATACGCGGATCGCGAAGTGACGTCTCATAATGGGATGCAGATCGAAGCCATCCCGGCGGAGGGCGCGGCCCAGCTACGCACGTTGATCGACCCCGACACGACCGTCGTGGCCATCGACGAGGCCCAGTTCTTCGACACCGACATTGTTGACCTGTGCACATCCCTCGCCGATGAGGGTCTCCGCGTTATAGTCGCTGGGCTCGACACGGATTTCCGCGGGGAGCCCTTTGGCCCAATGCCCACGCTTATGGCCGAAGCCGAACAAGTGGACAAGCTCCAGGCCATCTGCGTCGCCTGCGGCGGGCCCGCGAGCCGGACGCAGCGTCTGATTGACGGGGAACCGGCAGCCTACGACGATCCCGTCATTCTCGTAGGAGCGAGCGAGGTGTACGAAGCTCGGTGCCGCGGCTGTCACGAGGTCAGAGAGCCTTCGCAGAAAGATGATCAAGAGTAACCTATGATAAGAGAGGAAAGCTGGACGTCAGACGCCATCGAGCGTGTCATACTGGACGAAGCGGCAATCGAGGCTCGAGTTCGGACTTTGGCCGCGCAGATCAGCGAGGACTACGGCGACGTTGAGTATGGAGAAGACGGCTTGGTGCTGGTGGGCGTGCTCAAGGGAGCCTTCGTGTTCCTGGCGGACATAGCCCGCCGGCTGACGATTCCGCACCACGTGGACTTCATCGCCCTATCGAGCTACAATAGAGGCACGACGTCGGGCGAAGTACGGCTGATCATGGACTCGCGTATCAACGTCGCTGATCGTCACGTGCTGATCGTGGAGGACATTGTCGACACGGGCTACACGCTGGACTATCTGCAGCGTACCTTTCGCGCCCGCAACCCGGCCTCCCTACGCTCCTGTGTCTTCCTCAGCAAGCCGGCCCGACGCCAGGTCCCCGTGACCATCGATTACCTGGGATTTGAGATCCCGGACGTCTGGGTCGTGGGGTACGGACTTGACTTCGGCGATCGCTACCGCACATTGCCCTACATTGGAGCCCTAAAGCAGCGGGTCTACGCGACGTAGTGGGGAGGTGTCGTATGACACTGCGTGACGACATTGACAGGATATTGATCCCCGAAGACGAACTTCAAAGACGTGTCGCAGAACTCGGGCAAGCGATCAATGAGGCCTATTCCGACGAGGACCCTCCTCTGCTGGTCTGTGTGCTCAAGGGAGCATTCATGTTCCTGGCAGACCTGACCCGGCACATGAATCTTCGACACGAGGTCGACTTCATGGAGACGTCTTCTTACGGCGCCCGCACGAAGAGTAGCGGCGTGGTCCGGATCTTGCTCGATCTCGAACGGAACATTGAGGGACGACACGTCCTCGTCGTCGAGGACATTGTCGACTCCGGGCGGACGCTGAGCTACGTCACCCGCAACCTGGAGACCCGTAATCCTGCCAGCGTGCGCGTGTGCACACTTCTGAACAAACCCTCTCGCCGGGTCATCGACGTGCCCATTGATTTCGTCGGCTTCGAGGTGCCCGACGAATTCGTCATCGGCTACGGACTGGACTTCGATGAGGAATACAGGAATCTGCCGTTTATCGGGGTCCTCAAGAAAGAGATCTACGCCCAGGCGGAGGAAGAGAACACCTGCTAAGAGCGACCGTCTGGTAGAGGCACAAGACTACGGGGAGCCATACGATGCGCAAGAAGGGAAACCTGCTACTGGCCCTGTTGCTGATCGCCCTTGGCTGTTACTTGCTCCTGCTGGAGTTGGGCATATGGTTGCCCAGCTGGCAGCGCATCTGGCCGGCACTTCCAATAGCAGGAGGCATAGCTCTGCTCGTCAGCCACTTCACGGACCCGCACAGCGATCCGGATAGGATCTTCTTCGGCACCGTGGCCACGCTGGTCGGCGTCGTCTTCCTTTTCGTGACATTCGGCCCTCTGACCTACTACGACCTCGGAACCTGGTGGCCTGTCTTCGCGCTCATTGGCAGCGTCGCGTTCCTCGCGCAGTGGGCTGCTGCGAGCTTCAGAGATTGGGATGCGCTCTTCCTGGGCTTGGTCACATTGTGCATCGGAGGGGTGGGGCTCGCGATCAGCTTTCAGCTCCTGGGCCCCAACACACGAGAGATTTTGCCCAAGTT
>JASFVD010000047.1:0-10332 GCA_050050015.1 Anaerolineae bacterium
GATTGGCAAACGGCGACTCCGTTGCTGCCCGCATTGTCATACAGGTTTGCGACTTGTTGAGGAGGATGTTTGATGTCTGCGATTGTCGTGGTTGGAACGCAGTGGGGGGATGAAGGAAAGGGACGGGTCGTCGATGGGCTGGCCCCTAACGCCGACATTGTTGCCCGCTTCAACGGAGGTGACAACGCTGGGCACACCGTGGTCGCTGAAGGGCACACGCTCAAGCTGCACCTCATTCCTTCAGGAGTTCTCCACCCGGAGCTTGTCCTGCTCATCGGCGCCGGCGTTGTGGTGAATCCGGAGCGGTTGGTGTCCGGGATGGACGAAGTTTCGTCGCTTGGCGCGGACGTTGGCCCGTCCAGACTGAAGCTGAGCGCCGCCGCTCATATCATTCTGCCCACGCACCGTGCTCTCGACGGCGCTCGCGAGGCTTCACGGGGGAACGATGCCATCGGGACCACCCAGCGAGGCATTGGACCGACGTACGCGGACAAGGCCGCGCGCGTGAATCTGCGGGCTGCAGCGATGGCCGATCCTGCTCGGTTTGGGTCTAAGGTCGCCGCACGTGTTGAGGAGCACAATCGGCGTCTGGAGCAGTTCGGTCTGGAACCGCTTTCGGCAGAGAAAGCGGTCGCTGCGTACCAGGCGTACGCGGAGCGACTGGCACCCCATCTCGTCGACGGGTCTGCCTTGATCGGAGAGGCCTTGGAGAGCGGCAAGACGGTGCTGTGCGAGGGAGCTCAAGGCTTGTTGCTGGACCTCGATCACGGCACCTATCCCTACGTGACCAGCTCGTCCACTATCGCAGGGGGCGCCGCCACGGGGCTGGGTTTCGGCCCCAGGCACGTCGCTCGGGTCGTGGGAGTGGCCAAGGCTTATACGACGAGGGTCGGCAAAGGGCCATTCCCCACTGAGTTGAGTGGAGAGATCGGGAATCGGATACGAGATGCCGGCAACGAGTTTGGCACCACGACTGGACGACCACGCCGCTGCGGCTGGCTGGATCTTCCCATCGTGCGTTATGCCGTGCGAGTCAATGGGCTGGACGAATTGGCGCTGACCAAGCTGGATGTCCTTAGCGGGTTGGATGAGCTCAAGGTCGCGGTGGCCTACGAACGAGATGGGGAGCGCATCGACCATTTCCCAGCTGAGTTCGGAGTGGAGGCGCTGGCACAGTGGGCGCCAGTCTACGAGGATCTGGGAGGGTGGGAAGAGGACATCACTGGCGTGCGCCGACGTGAGAATCTTCCTCGAGCGGCGCAGAGCTACGTTTCGAGCATCGAGAAGTGGGTTGGTGTGCCGGTGACCTTCATCGGCGTTGGGCCAGAGCGGGAGCAGGCAATCCGCTGAACACTGCTGAGTACAGACAACTTGAGAGCGCGGCTCCTTTCCTGAGAGGTAGGGAGCGGCGCTCTTTTTTCGTGTCCTTCTTTTCGCTCGAGCGTGCCTACGGGTAATTCAGTGAGACCAGCGGCAGGTAGATGCCGGAGGGGCGATAGCCGAAGTTGATCGTGACCTGTTCATCGGAGCCGTTAAACTCGGCAACGCCGCTCTGCGGCGTGGTGTTCGCGTAACCCACCGGTGTCACGGCCGTGACCGTGTAGATGCCCGGCCATCCCAGGGCAAACCAGTAGTCGCCATTGGGATCGGTCGTGATCATGCCGTCGATACTGTCGCCTTCCAGGCTGATTGTGACGCCTTGAATGCCCGGCTCCCCGGCGCTGAGGTCCCCGTCGACGTTGGTGTCATCGAACGCGGTGCCCCTGATGGTGTAGGGTGGGTCTATGGGCGATTCGAAAGCCGACGGCGCGACCCTGGGCCCAGCGCTGTCCTCCGCGGTCGAGAGGCTGTGCAGCGAGAGGGCGAAAAGAGTGGCACCCAAGGCTATCGTGACGACGATCAGTTTCCGCATCAGGTTCCTCCCATTCACTTGAGAGAGGACTTGGCTGATTGGCGCTGCAGGAGCCGACGCCAGCCTTGCCCCGTCCCAAACGAGATCGGCGTGCTCTTGCGTGACTCAGATCCCAGACGGCGGGAACGTCCTCGGAGGCTGTCTAGGCTGGCGGGGCTTGCAGGCTTTCTTGGGTTTCCGGCTCTGGGCTGATCTCCTGCTGCAGCGAGCGCATCGTCTGCCGCGTGTTCTCCTCGATGGCGAGCAGGAGGTAGATCAGGTCACCGACGGCATACAGTATGAGGAAGTAGATGACGGCACCAGCCAGGGTGACCAAGAAGCCGAGGATGCTGCTGACGATGCCCATGGCTCCTGGAATTGCGGCTGATTCCTCGCCCAAGAGGCGGAGAAGGAAGCCCCCACTGCCCAATACTCCGATCAGCAGCACGCCGACCGAGAGCAGAATCCCACCGACCAGCGTAATCCAAGCCAGGACTTTCCACAGCGTGCCTATGATGCGCAGAACGTTGAATTTCCTCTCCATGGCGATGACTCCTCGTTTCTAGTTAGCCTACTCTGCCTCGATTCTATCATAGCTCTCGAAGCGAGCCAACTTGAGGCCGCGGACTCAGTTGCCCCAGCGAGAGCTAGGCGTTTCTCCACACGATCTGCGCCGCTCGCTTCGCTGCGCGGGGACGACCTGCATCTTCGGCCCGTCTGGTCATGCGCTGCAACGTGTCGCAATCATCCGAGAGGAGCTCGCGGACGGCCTGTGCTGCCCGATGTGAGGCAGGTGCCCAGATGGCTGCGCCGGCTTCCGTGGCGTAGTCCACGTTGGGTGGTTCCTGGCCAGGGACTGCGCCGTAGATCACCATCGGAATCCCGACGACCAGGGCCTCGGCGATCGTAGATGGGCCGGCTTTGGTCACCACGAGGTCCGCTGCCCTCATCCACTCGTGGATATTGTGCACGAACCCCTCAATGTGGACCGATGGTGGCCACCGTTGGGAGGCTAACCTGGCCCGTAGCCTCTCGTTCCGCCCGGTGACTGCTACAATCTGAGGACTTGGCTCCCCACTGACGATGCCCCTCAACAGGGGGCTGAGGGGGCCCATCCCATCCGCGCCGCTCAGTAGGAGCACTACCGCTCGGTCCGGGTCCAGTCCCAGCTTGCTGCGCGTGGCAGCGCGGTTCAGCTCCGACGCGTGAACGAAGCAGCGTCTCACCGGCAGGCCCGTGTCGTGCACGGAATCGGGCGGAAGCGCGCAAGCCAGGGCACGCTTGCGTGCCTGCTTTGTGGCCACCAGGTATGCCTCGCCGTCCGCGTGAAACCACGCGGCGTGACCGCACGCCAGGTCGGTCACAAGGGTGATCAATGGTGTCTGATCTCCCATCATCTCTAATGCTTTGGCGGTCGGAGCCTTCAAGAGGGGGTGGCAACACACGATTGCATCCGCGGGATGTTCGCTCAGGAAGGTTCGGATTGGCTTCCCCGTCACGAGCCACCAGCTACCCTCGAGCATTGCGACACGTCGGGGCGTGTTAGTCACATGGTACATCAGCCGCCATGGCCATCCGTTTAGGCGGACCATCCACTGGTAGATGGCGTCAAGTTCTCTAAGAGGCCACGGAAAGCACTCGGCTGTTACGTCCGCGAGTTCGACGTCAACCT
The DNA here is from genome assembly GCA_050050015.1 of Anaerolineae bacterium. Lineage (GTDB taxonomy): Bacteria > Chloroflexota > Anaerolineae > B4-G1 > B4-G1 > SKLM01. Next base: position 3,564 of record JASFVD010000047.1, read on the forward strand.
GCTCCCCGTAGAGTTCCTCAAGGGCCTCGCCTACGGCCAGTGCGGGGCTCCGGTGTCCGCCGCCAGTATTGAGGAAGGCGAGGAGTACTCGCTTACGGGACATGGCGTCAGCTTTGCGCCTCTAGGTCATCTCTCGTGATCGATTTCACCTGCCGCTCGAATTTGGAGCGAGGGAGCATCACTCGACGCCCACACGTGATGCATCGGATGCCGATATCGGCCCCGATTCGCACCACGTTCCAGGCGGATCCGCCACACGGATGCGGTTTGCGCAGACGGACCTCGTCGCCGACCCGAATGTCCAGTGGATCGTGTCGAGTGGTCATAGGCTCACCTCTCGCTGGTCTATGCGACAGTGTTCAGCGCGGATGATGGCCAAGACATCTCCCACGGCTTCGTCCAACGCCTCGTCCCTGTTGACCACGACGTAGTCGAAGTCCGGCAGTCGCTTCATCTCCTCTCGGGCCGTGGCAATGCGCCGTTCGACTTGCTCCAGTGAGTCACCGCCGCGATCACGCAACCGCTGTTCCAGTTCTCTCTCCGACGAGGCCGTCAAGAAGACGAGCAGCGACTCTGGAACGATCTCGCGTATCGTTGCCGCCCCCTGGACGTCTACGCGCATCACCACATCCTTGCCCGAAGCCATTGCCTCCCGCACTTGTCGCTTCGGTACGCCTTTGTGTTGCCCGTAGACGACGGCATGCTCAAGCAACTCATCCTGCTCCATCATTCTCTTGAACTCGTCCGTGGAGACGAAGAAGTAGTCCTCCCCGTCCATCTCATCTGCACGCGGTGGCCGGTCAGTCACCGTGACGACGAAGTGGAAAGGGCAGCCCAGCTCCTCCATGCGTTGGACCAAGGTGTCCTTGCCGACGCCCGACGGGCCCGAGATGACGATCAAGAGAGGCTGGCTTTCGAATTGGTACAGGCTGTCTCTCTCCATAGTTGATGCTCACTTGCGGCGGCCGTGGTAAGTCGGTATACTAACTATGACACGAGATTGGAGGCACGGTCTTCCAGGTTGCCAACACATCAAGCAGCCCTTGTGCCAGACAAGCGGTCGACCAGTCTTCCAGTCGGTAGACAGGAGGTTCGCATGCCGATCTACGAGTACCATTGTCACGATTGTGAGCGCCGGGTTTCGATCTTCTGGCGCACCTTTTCGAAGGCTGTCGAGGGAACGGCCACGTGCCCGCGCTGCGATGGTACGAGCCTCACTCGCCTGGTGTCCCGTGTGCGGGTCGTGCGTTCCGAGGAAAGCCGTCTCGACGATCTGGCTGGTCCCGGCATGATGCCGGATTTTGATGAGAACGATCCCAAGAGCCTCGGACGGTGGATGCGGAAAATGAGCGATGAGATCGGGGAGGATCTTGGGCCAGAGTTTCACGAGGTTGTCGGACGGCTTGAATCGGGCGAAAGCCCCGAGGACATTGAGAAATCAATCCCGGACTTGATGGGCGAGGGCAGTGGGGACTTGGGAGGCGAGCAATACGACCTCTGAAGCTTGTTGCCCGTTCGTAGGGCGAATGTAGGGGCAGGGACAGTCGGCGGCATAACGTCACCTTGCTCCTAGATGGGCGGTCACCAGACTCCTGACGTCACGCTGGACGTCGTCAATCGCCCGGTCAGCGTCTATGATCTCCCATCTGTCGGGCTCCGCTTTCACCAACTCGAGGTACCCAGAGCGAACGCGCCGATGAAAGGCCAGAGCCTCGGCATCCATGCGGTTCCACGCCTCTCCGCTGAGCAGCCGACGCTCCAGCCCTTCTCCGGGGGCGATGTCGAAGTAGAGCGTCAAGTCTGGCTTCAGACCCTGCGTGGCGAATGAGGTGATCTGCTGAAGCATCTCCAGATCGACTCCCCGCCCATAAGCCTGATACGCTAACGAGCTGTCGGCGTAGCGATCACTGATCACAATCTTGCCGGCTTCCAGCGATGTCTGGATCAACTGCGAGACGTGCTGCGCTCGCGCCGCCGAGTAGAGGAGAAACTCGGTGTGAGGGCTCATCTCGGAGTTGCCGGAATCGTGCAGGATCTCGCGAATCTGATCGCCGATGGCGCTTCCTCCGGGCTCGCGGGTCAACACAACGTCGTGGCCCTGTTCGCGCAGCCATTCTGCCAGGAGACGTGCCTGTGTCGTCTTGCCACTCCCGTCAGGGCCCTCTAGTGTGATGAAGACACTCATCTGTGCCCCTCAGGATTGGCCTAGCTCTGGCATATGCGCACTCGTCGATTGGGTTCTTTCCCTCGCGACGAAGAAACCAGGTCGGCCGCCCTCGCGAGTTCGTGCTGGCGACGCCGGACGTATGCATTCTGTGGCGACAGCACGACCTCCGTCTCTCCGTTCAGTACATCTCGGATCGCCTGCCTCGCTTCTGCCAGTGCCTGCTCAAGCGGTATGGGCTCCTGGCTCTTGACGTCAAAAATGTCGCTCAGGCAGCTCTGCATCTGCCCGATCGAGTCGTTGCGCAAGACGTAGATCGGCAAGTCACGCTGCTCTGCATCTTTGATCACCTTAGTGCGCTGCTCATAGAACGCCTTGGTGGTGATCATCAGATCCGCCTCCGCCGGGTGTTTCACCAAGTGAACGGGAGTGTGCATCCGCTTCGCGGCCTTCTCAAGGCGGTTACGGTTCACCCCGTAGGAGTAGATTTGGATAGGCTCCTGCTCGCGAGAGATGCCGTTTGGCTCCACAGAGGCCGACGACCTTGATATGCGCGATGCCGCGGGTCGCATCTGGCGCTGACTGTCTCTCTTCCCCCGTTCTCGTTCCTGGAGAGATAAGGGGATTGCCTGCTCGACTTGAATCTCGCCCTCGGGGTCCCTGTAGCGGCGTTCCACCTTCGATGGCTGTCGACCCCGGAGGAGAGCGTCCACGGATTCAGCGACTCCGTTGTGAACAATGAGTCGCTGACGAGCCTCAATCTCGATGAGGATGTCGAACGTGGGCGGGGCACGCCGCTCCAGGATCGTCTTCTGCGTATTCCGTCGGCGTGCCTCCTCGTCGGATAGTGTCACGCTTTCGACGCCGCCAACGAGGTCGGAGAGTGTGGGGTTCATCAGCAGGTTGTCCAGCGTGTTGCCGTGGGCAGTCCCAATCAGCTGCACGCCGCGCTCGGCGATAGTCCTAGCTGCCACGGCCTCCAGCTCGCGTCCGATCTCGTCGATGACGATCACCTCGGGGTTGTGGTTCTCGACTGCCTCGATCATCACCTCGTGCTGAAGAGCCGGAGTTTCCACCTGCATGCGACGGGCTCGGCCGATCGCTGGATGGGGAATATCTCCATCGCCGCCAATCTCATTTGACGTGTCAACGATGACGACCCGTTTCTTCTCCGCCAGAACCCGGGCTGCCTCACGTAGCATCGTTGTCTTTCCGACGCCCGGTCGGCCCAGCAGCAGGATGCTCTCCCTGCTTTCAACTATGTCCTGTATGATGGCGATTGTCCCGTAAACAGCGCGCCCCACTCGGCACGTCAACCCAACCACGTCTCCTGTCCGATTCCGGATGGCGGCAATGCGATGGAGCGTGCGCGCGATGCCGGCGCGATTGTCCTCGTCGAACTCGCCAATGCGATCGACAACGTGCAGGATCTCTTCTCGCGACACCTCCGTATCCCGCAGCACGATCTCCTCATCGGTGTAGCGCGCCGTTGGCACGCGACCGAGGTCGAGGATGACCTCCAGCAGATCATCGCGCCTGCCCTGCTCACGGAGATAGGCTCGAATGTCGTCGGGCAGGATGCTCATCAGCGCATCCAGGTTGTCCGTTATGTGGTTATATAGATGCTCCTCGTCGTTAGTCATAGCACTGGTCTGGCTTCGCACTCTATGAAAGAACACGTGCGTCACGCGACCTATAAATCAGGGCGGCGGGCCACTTGCGCGACCCGGCCTGTGTCGGTCACCCCATATTGCCAAACATCGCCCGCGATCAGGGGGCGATGTTTGCGGTGTCATCTGGCGTTGTTGGACGGATCGTGATCTCGTCGCCCATCGTTCCTAGCTCGATGCCGTGTCCCACGTTCCCGCTAAGTCCCTTGGATGGTCGCCCTGTTCAGGGGTATCTGGACAATGATACCCTCTACCGTCGTCGCTCATATTGTACCGCATTTGGCCTTTCCGTCAACGCATCAGCCAACGGCGGATCCGCTGCGGGAGCCCGTGTCGATTCTCTGCGGTGACCTCCCACACCTCGACGCGGTCTCGCGCCTTCAGATCGTCGACCCAGGGGTCAGAGCCACTCATGACCGTGCCCAGGACCGGGCACTCTCCTTCTATGGCATCAAGCACTGCGTCTTTGAAGGCGTCAGAGAACAGCTCCATCTTGCCAATCTCATCGACGATGATCGTCCTACCGGAACCTGTCGCAGCGCGAAGCGCCGCCACGCCCACCGCTTCGAGTGCCATCACGTCCACGCCGTAGCGGCTCACCCGTGGGCGGCCTTGCCCGCGCAGATCTACGTGCGCCATGATAGCCTCCTTGCCGCTCAGGGTTACGACACGGAAGCCCAACCGCCGGTCGCTGCTCGACCGAATCTCCTCGGTGATGAAACCACCAGCCTGTTCGCCCAGCGCCCTAGCCACTTTCTTCACGACAGTCGTCTTACCCACGCCGGGCCGTCCTGTCAGGAGTAGTGTCCTTCCCATCGATGTCTCCGACCGTCCTCCTCGCTCTCGTGGATATATGGTAGCATGGCTGGGGTCGTTGTTCAATCCGTCAGAGCGATGTACAATAAACGTGACGAGGTCCCGATCACATTGTCTGCTTCTGGCATCGACGTTTTGCTGATTCCATCGTGCGACCTGCGGGTTTCTGGTGTTTGCGAAACGGACCGATGCGAGGAGGTGTACTGACCGGTGCCGCCTGGTCAGGACTGTCATGCTCTGGCTCGACCACCACGCTCTCGCTTGAACCATGAACCGCGATACCCGCCTGATCGGGCTGGCACTCCTGTTGTGGGGATTCGGCGAGGGACTCTTCTTCCATATCCAGCCGCTATACATCGAAGAGCTTGGCGCCACCCCGGTGCAGATCGGAGGGATTCTCTCCGTCGCCAACGTCGTGTCGGCAGCCACGTACTTGCCAGCCGGCGTCCTGGCAGATCTCGTGCCGCGCAAGCGGGTGATGGCTGGCGGGTGGATCACGGGATTCATCGGGGTTCTTCTGGTAGGGCTTGCGCGCAGCTGGCAGGGTCTTCTGCCCGGGTTGTTGATCTACGCCGTCTCGGCCTACTGCATACCGGTGATCAATGCCTACCTGGCACGCGCGACCGGGGGGCGCAACGTGGCGCGCACCTTCACGACGGTCTTTGCGACTTATGCTGCTGGTGGCGTTCTCTCGCCTGCCGTTGGCGGCTGGTTGGCTGGGGTCACTGCGATGCGCGTCGTTTACTTCGTGTCAGCCAGCCTCTTCGCCATCTCGACCTTGGTGGTCCTGCAGGTCTCCCCGCAACCCGTCTCGGAACGCTCCAGGGAGGCGCGCCGCTGGCGTTTCTTGCTCACGCCACGTTTCCTTCGCCTTGCGGCCTTCACTGGTCTACTCTTTGCCGCTATGTATCTTGCCTTTCCTTTGGCCCCAAACTTCTTGCGTGACGTGGGGGGTTGGCGGGTGACTCACGTTGGCATGCTGGGTTCCTTTCAGGCGCTTGGCGCCGCTCTTCTAAGCCCTTACCTTGGGCACCTGGCGGAACAGCGGGACAGTCGTGACACTGAACCGAGCGGCATGCTCGGGTGGGCCGGCGGCCTTATCGTTGGGCCAGGTCTTGTGTGGGCTTCTGTGCTGATACTCCTCCTCGTTAACAGGCTGCCGCTACTCGCGGCGGCTTATCTGCTGCGAGGCGCCTACCAGGGCTGTCGGTCACTGGTCCAGGCCAGAGTGACTGGGCTGGCGTCCGAGGGGGATCGCGGGTTGTTGCTGGGAGCGACAGAGACACTCATCGCCGGCGCTCAGGTTGTGGCACCCTATGTGGCCGGGTGGCTCTATGCGGGCGATGCGGCCTATCCCTTTTTCGCTTCCTTGGTGTTGATCCCGATCGTCCTGCTGTTCAGCATCGTAGGATCGAGGTTCTGAGATGCGCGTGTATGCTGGCCTCTTCCTGCTATCGGCTGCTACCCTTACCTACGAGATCAATCTCTCACGCATCTTCTCCGTGGCGCAGTTCTATCATTTTGCCTTCATGGTGGTCAGCCTAGCGCTCCTGGGGTATGGCGCCAGTGGCACGTTTCTCAGTCTGTTTCCCCAGGCCAAGAAGCGTCAAGGGGCGCGATCACTGGTGTGGTTGGGCTTGGGTTTTGCCTTCACGTCAGTCGGTGGATATGCGTTGACCGTCCACGTGCCTTTCGATTCCTTTCGCATCGCTCATGACTGGCGTCAAGCAGGGATCCTCCTCGTGCACTACATCGCCCTGGCGATGCCCTTCTTCTGCAGCGGCACGGCTGTCGCCCTTCTGCTGGCATCCACGCCCGGTCGAGCCGGCGGAATCTACGCAGCTAGCCTGGTCGGATCGGCCGCCGGATGTGTCCTCGCTATCGTCACCCCCTCCTTCGTCGGCGGCGAGGGCGTGGTCCTGCTATCCTCGGCTCTTGGCTTGGCAGCCTCAATCATATTCGACTCTCCGTCACAAGCCCTGCCTCGCTTCACGCACGGCTATTCGGCCGCAGCGGTTCGGGTCCTCCGTGTCGTCCAGGGCGTCTCTCTTCTCGTCCTCGTACTGGCGGCCTTCCGAACTCCTGCGTTCCTCCGCATCACCCTTTCGCCCTACAAGAG
>JASFVD010000048.1:0-10206 GCA_050050015.1 Anaerolineae bacterium
CCGATGACCCCGACAGCCTGAGCGACAGTTTCGTGTCGGCCATGCACGAGGGCCGCGACGGCGTGCTCTGGGTGGGAACCAACGCTGGTGGGTTGAACGCGCTCGACCCGCAGTCGGGGCAGGTGACCCGGTACCGGCACGATCCGGACGTTCCCGGGAGCCTCAGCGACAACGGCGTGGTGGCTGTGGTTGAGGACCACCTGGGCATCCTGTGGGTAGGGACGGGCGTTGCTGGTCTGAACCGCTTCGATCGCGAGTCGGGGACGTTCGACCAGTACAGGAGCGATCCTGATGATCCGGGCAGTCTGTCGAGCGACGTCGTGACCTCCGTCTACGAGGATAGGGACGGCGTGCTCTGGGTGGGCACCGATTCGGGCCTAGACAGGCTCGATCGCGAAACAGGGAGCTTCGCCCACTATCGGCACGACCCGGAAGACCCCGACAGCCTGAGTTCGGATGTGGTAGGGTCGATCTACGAGGACCGGCGCGGTGTGCTTTGGGTGGGCACGAATGGCGGCGGCCTCAATGGGCTGGACCGGCAGACTGGGGAGTTCGCCCGCTATCAGGCCGATCCCACGAATTCCCGAGGCATCAGCGAGGACGTCGTGTTCACCATCTACGAGGATCGGGAGGGTGTCCTGTGGGTCGGGACGGCCAACAGTGGCCTGGATAGATTCGATCGGGACTCGGGTGAGTTCTTCCACTACGTCCACGACGTCGCTGACCCGTTCAGCCTGGGCAACGACCAGGTGTTGTCGATCGCTCAGGATCGTTCGGGCGTCCTCTGGGTGGGCACCTTCGGAGGCGGTGTCAGTCTCTATGACCGCTCCACGGAGCGGTTTGCGCATCTCTACGGCGGCTTCGATGGGCCGGAGGGGCTGACCGGGGAGCACGTCTGGTCCATCTATCAGGACCGAGACGGTGTGTTGTGGTTTGGGACGAACGTCGGACTCGAGGCCTTCGATCCCGCGTCAGGGCGCTTCGAGACCTATGCGAGCGACCCGGATGATCCCCATGGCCTGGCAGGTCCCTTCGTGGTCTCGATCCTCGAGGATCAGGGAGGCACCCTCTGGGTGGGCACGTGGGACGGCGCTATGAGCGGTGCGCTGAGCAGGTTTGACCGGGAGTCTGGGCGTTTCGACAGGCTCGACATCCCCGGGGCATTCACGATCGTCGAAGACGGAGCGCACCTGTGGGTGGGGACGCTGGCCGGCGGATTGGCCCACGTGGATCGCCAGACGGGCGCTGTGACATCCTACGCTCCTGATCCGGACGACCCCAACAGCCTGCCCGACGACTTCGTAACCTCGATCTCCCCGGATCCGGCCGGAGGCCTGTGGGTAGGTACCTTTGCCGGCGGCATCAGCAGATTCGAGCGCGACAGCGGACGCTTCGTACTGTACCAGAACGACCCTGCTGACCAGCGCAGCCTGAGCGGCGACACGGTGCTGTCGGCCCACATCGACGGCGAGGGCACGCTGTGGGTGGGCACGGTCGCCGGTCTGAACCGGTACGACGGCTCATCGGACGACTTCGTCCGCTACAGGGAGGCGGACGGCCTGGTGAACGACGTCGTGTACTGCATTCTGGAGGACGATGCAGGCCAGCTCTGGCTGAGCTCGAACGGTGGGCTGACACGTTTCGACCCGGAAACCGAGGCGTTCACGGTGTACGACGCGACCGACGGGCTCCAGAGCGAGTTCAATCAGGGTTCGTGCTTCGAGAGCGACAGCGGACAGATGTTCTTCGGGGGCATCAGCGGCTTCAACCTGTTCCATCCCGAGGCCATCGCGAGCAATCCGTTTGCGCCTCCCACGGTCTTCACATCTCTGTCGCAGGCCGGCGAGGACCTCGTCCCCGGCCAACTGGCGGAAAACGTCACGGACATAGTGCTCCGGTGGCCAAGCAACTTCTTTGAGTTTGAGTTCGCGGGGCTCAGCTATACGCAGCGACAGGACAACCGTTACGCCTACCGGCTCGAGGGTCTGGAGGAGGCGTGGAATACCATTGGGACGAGGCGGTTCGGTCGCTATACCAACTTGCCCGGAGGGACGTACACGCTGGAGGCCAAGGCGGCAAACCACGATGGTGTATGGAACGAGGACCCTGCCTCGCTGAGGGTGGTCGTGGTGCCGCCCTTCTGGCAGACACTGTGGTTCAGAATCCTGGCTTTCTCGACTGTCGCCGGTGGTGGAGCAGGAGCCGTTGCCCTTCGTCTAAGGACGGTCGAGGCGCAGCGGGGGCGGTTGGAGGTCCAGGTTGAGGAACGGACGAGGGAGCTTCGCCAGACGCTGGTGGAGTTGGAGCGGGCGAAGGATGCGGCGGAGGCGGCGAATCGGGCGAAGAGCGCCTTCCTGGCCAACATGAGCCACGAGCTTCGGACCCCGCTGAACGCCATCCTGGGATTCGCACAGCTGACGCAGCGGGAACCCAATCTGACCGAGATCCAGCGGGAGAACATGGCGATCATCAATCGGAGTGGGGAGCATCTCCTGGGCCTGATCAACGACGTCTTGGATCTATCGAAGATAGAGGCCGGGCGCATGCGGCTGAGAGAGAGCGATCTTGACCTTCACCAACTCCTGGACGGGTTGGAGGAGATGTTCCGCCTCCGGGCTCGGAAGAAGGACCTCAACCTGGTGGTTCAGCGCGGTCGGGAGGTGCCTCAATACGTCCGGGCGGACGAGGGGAAGCTGCGCCAGGTGTTGATGAACCTGCTCAGCAATGCGATCAAGTTCACCGAGGCAGGGCACGTGACGGTGCGTGTCAAGTCTCCCTCGACGGCCGATGAGCCAGGGCACGGTCGTCTCCTGGTTTTTGAGGTGGAGGACAGTGGCCCTGGCATCGAACCTGACGAACAAGCCTCACTCTTCGTGCCGTTCGAGCAGACGAGCAGTGGGTGGGAGTCACAGGAGGGGACAGGACTCGGTCTCGCTATCAGCAGTCAATACGTCGGGCTCATGGGAGGGGAGCTCTCGATCGCGAGCCCCGTCGATTCGGCGCCGGAAGTCGGGGGCCCCGGGAGCGTGTTTAGATTCACCGTGCCGGTCGAGCTCGTTGACGGCGTGACGCCGGAAGAGGCGCCCGCAGTCCGTCACGTGGTTCATCTCGCTCCGGGGGAGTCGGCTCGACGCGTGCTGGTCGTGGAGGACAACTGGGCCAGCCGCAGGCTGCTGGTCCAGCTTCTGGAGCCCGTCGGGTTCGACGTTCGTGAGGCCGTGAATGGCGCGGAGGCCCTGGGTGTCTGGGAGGAGTGGTCGCCGCATTTGATCTTCATGGACATGCGGATGCCGATCATGGACGGGTACGAGGCTACGCGGCGGATCAAGGCCACCACGAAGGGACAGGCGACGGTCGTCGTGGCGCTCACGGCGAGCGTGCTGGAGGAGGACCGGGCGGTGATTCTCTCGGAAGGGTGCGACGCCTTCGTGCGGAAGCCGTTCAGGGAGTCGGAGTTGTTCGCCGTACTATCAGAACAACTCGGCGTGACCTTCGTCTACCGGGACGAGGCGGCGGAGATCGGCTCCGTGGGCCGTGACGTGGCCGGAGAACCTGAGGCGGTCCTCTCGGCGGCGGCAGCCGCGGCAGTGCCCCGTGACGTGATGGAGAAGCTGGAGCGGGCGACGATTGAGGGGGATCTGGAACGGATCGACGAGGTGCTGGAGGCGATTCGTGGGAAGGAAGCAGCTCTTGGGGACGCGCTGACGGAGCTCGCTCGAAACTTCGAGCACGACGCGATTCTATCGCTCATCCAGTCGATTCTAGAGGAGTCGGGCGCGGACGGAGAACGAGCGTGAGGGGGTCGGAAACCGAACACCGGCAGCACAACGTGCTGATCGTGGATGATGCGCCGGCAAACGTGCGCTTGCTCTCGCAGATGCTGACCGCGCAGGGCTTCAAGGTCCGGGCAGCAACAAGCGGTGAGCGAGCGCTGGAAGCGATGCGGTCCGCGCCGGCCGATCTGGTACTGCTCGACGTCCGGATGCCCGGCATGAGCGGCTACGAGGTCTGTCAGCAGCTGAAACGAGATGGACGGACGAGCGAGGTCCCCGTCATCTTCATCAGTGCCCTGCAAGACCTTTCGGACAAGATGCTGGGATTTGCCGCCGGTGGGGTCGACTACGTCACGAAACCGTTTCAGGTGGAGGAGGTACTGGCACGCATCCAGACCCACCTCGCTCTCCGCGACCTTCAAACGCAGCTTCAAGAGGCCAACCGGCGGTTAGAGCGGGAGCTGGCGCTGGCGGGGCGTGTTCAGACCAGCCTGCTGCCCAAGGAGGTGCCAGAGCTTCCGGGGTGGGACCTGGCCGTGACACTGAGGCCAGCTAGGCAGACGTCGGGCGACTACTATGATCTGATTCGGCTTCGCGACGACCGACTGGGAATCGTGATGGCTGACGTTGTCGACAAGGGGGCAGGGGCGGCGCTGTACATGGCGCTGACGTGCACCCTTCTACGAACGTACGCCGCAGAGCCGTCGGCCGACCCGGCGCAGGTGCTGAGCTCCGTGAACCATCGCCTGCTAATGGACATGGCCGCGAGCGAGTTTGTGACAGTGTTCTACGGAGTGTTGGATCCACCGACGGGCGAACTGGTCTATGCAAATGCGGGCCATCACCCTCCGTACGTGTTCAAGTCTGGGTTGGACGAGGACGTGCGAACGCTGGAGCGGACCGGGCTGCCCCTGGGCATATTCGAGGACGGGGTCTGGGACCGACGATCGGTGCAACTGGCACCTGAGGATGTTCTTCTTCTGTATACGGACGGGATCACGGACAGTCAGGACCAGCGGGGGAGGTTCTTTGGCGCGGAACGGCTGCTGGCTTCGGCGGCGGCAAGCCGAGGTGAGTCGGCGCAAGTGATGCAGGAGCGCATCTGGCTTGACGTGGATGCCTTCGCTGGCGACGCTCCGCAGCGGGACGACATGGCCCTGATGGTGGTGTCGCGGCTCCGTCTATCGGACTGACGAGCGGCGTTGACGCATCAGAAAAGGCGGTGGGCGCCCGGGATGCGGGCGCCCACCGCCTTCTCGCTCAACTGTCAACTGCGACAGAAGCAGCTAACAGCGCTACGCCTAGAAGTCGTAGTTTTCCCCTAGAGGAACGACGTTAACGGCCCTAGGCCCCTTCGGGCTGCTTTCCACCCCGAACTCGACTTTCTGACCCTCGCGGAGGGTACGGAAGCCCGACGTCTGGATGGCCGAGTGGTGTACGAATACGTCGTCACCTTCATCGGGTGATATGAATCCGTAGCCCTTCTCGTTGCTAAACCACTTGACCTCGCCAGTCTGCTTCTGTTGCTTCTCGTCCATCGTCCTATCCTTCTCCTTATCCTGTGTATGCTAGGCGGCTCGAACACCGGCTACAAAAAAACTGCCCAGAATAACGGCCTCTGAGCAGCGTGTTTGTCGCTATCTGTTCTAACCGCATTTCCTGGACCACATTATAACACTTTGTCTGGCAGGCGTCAAGCGCTCGCGCAGGTTGGGCGGAGGGGGCTCGACATAACTTTAAGATTCGGGGGCATATTCACGCAGTCTGCTTCGCGGGCGTCGGCCCCGAGACGGGGGGTCAGAGCTCAGGCAGTGGAGGCGCTCTGGACTGAGGGGGAGCGCGGCACAACTCTAGTCGAAGGTACAGATTCGTGATTCATCGTCGTCTGCGGCGCCTCCGAGACAAGGGCTCAGAACTCAGGCAGTGGAGGCGCTCTGGAATGTCGGGAGGGCGCGGGATAAGTCTGAGATTCGGGGGCATAGCCACGCCGTCTGCTTCGCCCCCGAGATGGGGCGCACAGCTCAGGTCGCCAGGGTGTTGTGGGATGGGTGGAGGGGGCGCGGCAGAACTTCAAGATACGGAGGCACAGCCTCCACGCCTAGTTGGTCTGTAGAATCGCGTCTTCAGGCACAGTCGGGGGTACCATGAGAGATTCTTCCACCCAGCTTCGCTCCGCTCCGCTACGGTCGGAATGATGGGCTGGCGGTCTGAGTGCGCCGCCTGCTGCGCGCCGGGAAGTCCATTCGAGCCAGCGAACGGCGTCGCTACTAGGGGACGTGGGTGATCTCCGGGGCCAGCACCTGTGAGAATGACCTGAGCCCAGTCAAGCTCAGCTCGGCGAGGCTCACCCGTAGGCCTCTTCCTCCAGGCCCTCGCGGTCGAGCAGCTCAATCCGCTGGCGATCGAACTTGATGAGGCCTGCATCGGCAAAGGACCGCAAGGTGCGGCCGATCATCTCTCGCACGGTGCCCAGCCGAGCTGCCATCTCGGCCTGGGTCCACTCGCGAGCGACTGCGTCGCTGTCCGCCTCAGCCTGGCGGAGCAGGAAGCGGGCCAGACGGCCGCGGACCGTGCGCAGCGAGAGATCCTCCACGAGGTCTGTGAGGTGGTCGAGCCGGTCGGCGAAGTCCTGCAGTAGAGCCAGGGCGACGTTCGGACACGCCGTCACCAGGCGCAGCAGATCTTCCTTTGGGACGGCATAGAGTGTGGTGCTGTCGACGGCCTGGGCTGTCGCGTGATTGACGCCGCCGGGCCGAAACGGCGGTACCGTGTTAAAGCTGTGTCCTGGGCCCAGCTGGGACAGCACCTGCTCGCGGCCGTCGGGCGACGTCCGCAGGACGCGTACGTGGCCGTCGTACACGAAGTAAGCGGCGCGGCAGGGCTCGCCCTCGAGGATGATGGTCTCCTCGGGGGCGTAGGTACGCCGGATGGAGACGCCGGCCACGCGAGAGAGCGTCTCGTCGGGAAGGTCGGCGAAGAGGGCGATCCGTCGTAGCATCTCTGCGTCCGTCTTCATCGCAGCTTCGATTGTAGCGCAACGATTGTCTCGGGTCAACCGGGCGTCTGCGCCGGGCCAAAGAGATCTGGCTGACAAGACGTGTCGCGGGGGCTGACCAGGAGCTCTGAGTCGGGCCCCGCGGGTTTCGTAGTGCGTCATTTCTGGTATAATAAGGGGTCGTGATGAACGTAGGCGGGACACCGGACAGGGCACGCCGTCCCAGAGGCGTCATCGGCTGTCTGACGGCTGGCTTTGAGATGCTCACCCACAGCCTCCACGTGGTGGGCGTTCCGGTGGTCTTGGATCTGATTCTATGGCTCGGCCCCAGGGTATCGATAGGTCCGCTGCTTCAGGGGTTTGTCGATTTGCTTGGGAGCCAGCCTCCAAGTGACCCAGAGATAGCCGGCCAGATTGACCAGGCGGCTAGGCTCCTGCAACAGTTCGGCGACCGGTTCAACTTGCTGTCAGTCCTGGGCGGCGTCCCGATGTTCCAGGTGCCGAGCCTGCTGGCCCGCCGAGCGCCGGCCGGGTCGCCGCTGGGCGCCAGACAAGAATTGCCTCTCTCCAGCGTGCTGGCTCTCATTCCCTGGTGGGGCACACTGGCTTTGATTGGTCTCGTTCTTGGCTTCTTCTACTTGAACGAGATCGCGCATCAGGTTGGTGACGATGGGAGCGGCACGAGCGGCGGAGGGGTGGTGCCCTCTGGAGAGCGTCCAGAGGAGGCGGGCGAGGGAATTTGGGCCGGGGTGTCCAAGTTCCTCCGTTTCCTTGCCTTCGCCTTGGGCCTGATGGCGGTTGGTTTCATCGTCTTCCCGCTGTGGGTCCTGTTAGTGGCGCTGGGGGCGTCTATCGCTCAACCCCTCGGAGTTCTCATGTGGGTCGCAGGCGTCGGGTTGCTCAGCTACACCGCCCTCCACCTGGTGTTTGTCGTACCGGGCCTGCTGCTGGGCGAGCGTGGCCTGCTGCGGGCCATCGGCGAAAGCGTCATGCTGAGCCACTTCAGCCTTTCGTCGGTGCTCGGCTTTGTGCTGCTCGCCGTGGTGATCTACGAGGGGCTCGGGTACGCGTGGGCGCTCCCGGCCAGTGATTCCTGGGCTATGTTGATCGGTATCGTGGGGCATGCCTTTGTCGGAACGGGTCTCACGGGGGCAGCTTTCGTGTTCTATCGGGATCGAGTGACGGCTGGAGACCAGTTCTTGGAGTGAGAGGAGCGCGGGTTTGCGAGGGGAGGGGCAGAGGCAGCAGCTAAGACCATGGTGGAAGCAAGACTGAACGAGATTAGCCGCTACGAAGCGGACGACGTACAGGTGCTTGAGGGCCTCGAAGCAGTGCGCCGTCGGCCCGGCATGTACGTTGGTGGCACGGACACGCGCGCGCTCCACCACCTGGTGTACGAGGTGGTGGACAACGCGATTGATGAGGTGCTGGCTGGGGCATGTGATCGGATTGAGATCACGATCCACCCCGACTCATCGGTGAGCGTCAAGGATAACGGCCGCGGTATCCCGGTCGCACCTCATCCCGAAAAGAAGACGTCCGCGCTGGAGCTGGTTATGACCACGCTGCATGCCGGAGCGAAGTTCGGTGGCGAAGGCTACAAGGTCTCCGGTGGGCTGCACGGCGTAGGTGTTTCGGCCGTTAATGCGCTGTCCTCGTGGATGGAGGTTGTGGTGGACAACCCGCGTGATGGCCGACGTTATCGCCAGCGGTATGAACTGGGAACGCCGATCACGCCGGTGGAGGACATCGGCGAGGCTCACGGTCAAGGAACCCGCGTCACCTTTCAATTCGACTCCACGATCTTCGAGGACGTGGCGTTCGACTTCGAGACCCTTGCCCAGCGCATGCGGGAGCTCGCGTTCGTGGCTGGCGGCGTCGCTATCCACATCGTCGACGAACGGGAGGAGCCCTTTGCCAGGGAGATGACGTTCTACTTCGAGGGGGGCATCCGTTCCTTCGTCCGGTACTTGAACCGAAATCGCAAGGTTCTTCACGACGAGGTGGTGTACGCTAACAACACGGACAATGGCGTGGGGATCGAGGTGGCGATCCAGTACACGGACAGCTACGCGCAGTCGATGTACGCCTTTGCGAACACGATCCACACCGTCGACGGCGGGTCCCACCTGACTGGCCTTCGCTCCGGCCTGACGCGCATCATCAACGACTACGCGAGGCGAGAGGGCGTCCTGAGGGACAAGGACCCGAATTTCAGCGGTGAGGACGTGCGTGAGGGGCTGACCGCCATTGTCAGCGTCAAGCATCCTGATCCACAGTTCGAGAGTCAGACGAAGGTCAAGCTGATGAACGCTGAGGTCAGGGGCATGGTGGAGTCGGTGGTCTCGGACGCCTTGGCGGAGTTTCTGGAGCGGAACTCGCGGACGGCCCGGCAGATCATGAAGAAGTGCCGCACCTCGTTCCGCGCGCGTGTGGCGGCGCGCAAGGCGCGCGACCTGGTCATCCGCAAGTCCACGCTGGAGAGCCTCACGCTGCCCGGAAAGCTGGCGGACTGTTCGTCCAGGGATCCGGGGAGCACGGAAGTCTACATCGTGGAGGGCGACAGCGCCGGGGGGAGCGCCAAGCAGGGGCGCGACCGCAACTTCCAGGCTATCCTTCCGTTGCGCGGCAAGATCCTCAATACGGAGAGGGCGCGTCTGGATCGCATCCTGAAAAACAAGGAGGTACGGGCGCTCATCTCGGCCTTGGGGACGGGTATCGGCGCGCAGTTCGACCTGAGCGGCCTACGATACGGGCGGGTGATCCTGCTGACGGACGCCGACATCGACGGGGCGCACATCCGGACACTGCTCCTGACCTTCTTCTTCCGCTATATGCAGCCGCTGATAGAAGCAGGGCATCTGTACATCGCGCAGCCGCCGCTATATCGCATCTACTCCGGCCGGGAGGAGCACTACGCCTATTCCGAGGAGGAGCGCCGTCAGATACTGGAGACGATGAGCAGCAGGAACGTCTCAAGCCAGTTGTACAAGGGGCTCGGTGAGATGAATCCGGAACAGCTCTGGGAGACGACGATGAATCCCGATAATCGCACGCTACTGCGGGTGAGCATCGAAGATGCCGCGGCGGCCGACCGTACGTTCGACATGTTGATGGGCGCCAGCGTGCCGCCTCGTCGTCGCTTCATTCAGACGCACGCGACGGAGGTGCGCAACCTGGACGTTTAGTGGACTTTGTTTGGCCGGGACCGAACGATCGACTGTCTCTTGCCGCCAGGAAGCCCTCAGCCACACGGTTGAGGGCTTTCTGGCGTGACGTTTCGTCGTCGAGCGTGTTACACTTGTTGAGGCGTGAGGTGGGCTTCGACCTCCGGTCCAGCGCTCGGCGTCGGGCTGTTCTCGTGGCGGAACCTGAGCGAATTGCGGCTGTCAGGTCGGAGCCCGCTCACGTGCTGTGTGGGCTGGTAGCATGCGCGGA
>JASFVD010000049.1:0-10137 GCA_050050015.1 Anaerolineae bacterium
GACTGACATCGGGTATCCTGGCAGGCTTTCTCGGGATGGGTGACTTTGGCGCGTTGAACACGTTTCTCTCCTACACCGCGGTCGGCGTCGGTACAGACCTTGCGCTCATCCTGCTCCAGGATCGCGAGAATCCCGTGACGGCCGCTCTAAGCGCTTCGCTGGGACACCTGGGCAAGTTCCTGGTCAAGTGGGCGCTCAGTGCGATGACGGGCGCACCCGCGGGCTTCATCGCGCTGGGGTTGGCCCGGGCCCTCGTGGGCTACGTCATCTTCGGAGCGCTCGGCGGGATCCTGGGTGCGCTCACGCTCATAGCACTGCGCAAGGCCGGATACTTCGACTACGTCGCCGAGAGGCGCTGAGGAGCGGATCGTGGCCCATCTCGACGCCTACAATCGGCCAATCAGCTACCTGCGCATCTCCGTTACCGATCGCTGCAACTTGCGCTGCAGGTACTGCATGCCGCAGGAAGGCGTACCCTGGCGCCCTCACGACGAGGTGCTCCGCTACGAGGAGATTGAGACCATCGTCCGCGCGGCGGCCGACCTTGGCATCACCAAGGTGCGCCTGACCGGCGGTGAACCTTTAGTTCGGATTTCAATCGTCGATCTGGTGCAGATGATCGCTAAGATCCCAGGCATCGATGATTTGGCCATGACGACCAACGGCGTCCTGCTGTCTCAATTCGCAGAGGACCTGGCCCGCGCCGGGCTGCAAAGGGTCAACATCAGCCTCGATACGCTCGATGAGGAGCGCTTCCGCACCATCACGCGCTGCGGCGATCTGGCAGGTGTACTGGCGGGCATTGAGGCAGCTCGACAGGCAGGGCTGAGCCCGATCAAGATCAACACTGTGGTTATCCGAGGACTGAACGACGACGAAGTCGTCGATCTGGCCGCCAAGACCCTCGAATCCCCGTGGTGGAATATCCGATTCATCGAACTGATGCCCGTGGGCAACGGCGGACCAGTGACTGACGCGTGGCGGGAAGACGTCGTCACGGCCCAGGAAGTGCGGCGGAGAATCGAATCGGAGCTGGGCGACCTTGAGCCAGCTAGGATGGATGCCGGGGGCGGACCTGCCCGCTACTATCGCCTGCCGCACGCGAAGGGATCGATCGGCTTCATCACGCCCATCAGCGAGCACTTCTGCTACAGGTGCAACAGACTGCGCCTCACGGCCGACGGGCAGCTGCGCCCGTGCCTGCTGTCCGACCGAGAGATCGACCTGCGCACGCCGCTGCGCGCGGCGGCCGGCCCCGATCAGGTCAAGGCGCTCATTGTGGACGGCATCAACTGCAAACCGATGCGCCACCACCTGAATCAGGACGTGCATCCGGAGACGAGGACCATGTCGGAGATCGGGGGATAGAAGATGGACATCCAAAGCCTCGTCCGTGAACGCGTCCACGACTCATACTGGACTCACGACTGGAATTGCGCCGTAACGACACTCCGCATCCTGGCCGAGGTATTCAGCGTCGACTTAGATCACCAGGTGCTCGACGCCGCGGTCGGCATGCACGGCGCCGGAGGCTATCGGGCCCAGTGCGGCCTAGTCGAGGGCGCTCTGATGTTCATCGGCATCATAAGCGCAGCACTGGGAGCCAGCGATGACACGATCGCACAAACGTGTTACAATTACGCCCTCGAGTTCGAGGATCGCTTCAGCAGTCTGGTCTGTCGACAACTGCGCCCCGAGGGGTTTCGCCCGGATAATCCACCTCATCTGTGCGAGGACCTGACCCGAGAGGCGGTCCTTTTCGATATCGAGTACATGTCGTACCGACTGAGTCGAAAGGAGGAGATGGAGTAGGCCTCGTGAGGCCCGTAGGGCCCACTGCCTTGGCCGCACTCCGACGCCTATGACGCTTTCGCACCTGGACGAGGAAGGCCGTGTCCGCATGGTCGATGTCGGTAACAAGGTCCCGA
The DNA here is from genome assembly GCA_050050015.1 of Anaerolineae bacterium. GTDB lineage: Bacteria > Chloroflexota > Anaerolineae > B4-G1 > B4-G1 > SKLM01. The sequence goes on from JASFVD010000049.1 coordinate 1,929, forward strand.
CCGAACGAGTCGCCGTCGCTAGGGGCGAGGTCCGGATGAAGACTGAAACCCTGCGCCTCATCACCGAGGGCGGTGTGCCCAAGGGCGACGTGCTGACGACGGCTCAGATCGCGGGCATTATGGCGGCCAAACGCACGCACGAGCTCGTCCCTCTCTGTCATCCACTGCCGCTGACCAAGATCAATGTCGAGTTCGCGATTCTTGAGGAGGCGCCGCGGATCGAGATCACGGCCACCGTCCGCTGCACCGGCAGGACTGGCGTCGAAATGGAGGCGCTTACGGCCGTCAGCGTGGCAGCGCTCACCATCTACGATATGGCCAAGGCAGTGGAGAAGACGATGCGCATCGGCGAGATCTGCCTTGTGAGCAAGACCGGTGGCAAGAGCGGGGACTGGAGTCGTGAGGATGCAGGAGGGAGGACCGAGCGTGGAGAAGGACAAGATTCGAGTTAGGGTGAAGTTCTTCGCGGCGCCCAGAGAGGCGCTGGGCACGGACGAGATCGCTCTCAATATCCCGGCCGGCTCGACCGTGAAGGATCTCATCGATACGCTGCGAGACGAGTACCCGGTGTTGGAGACCTACACCCGCTTTCTGAGCACAGCCGTCAACCGAGCCTACGTCGGACGGCAAACCGAGCTCCACGATGGCGACGAGGTTGCCTGCCTGCCGCCCGTGGGAGGGGGCTAGGGTGGCCGACGGACACTTCGAGGTCACACCCACACCTCTTTCACTAGACGCCGTCGTCGCGCGGCTGACGCACCCGTCAGTCGGAGCGGTCAGCACCTTCGTGGGCATCGTGCGCCGAGACACCGATGATCGAACGACGGAGCACCTGGACTACGAGGCCTATCCGGACATGGCCGAGCAGCAGCTGCGCCAGATCGGCGAGGAGATAGGCGAGCGATGGCCAGGCATCCGCGAGACCGCCATCGTGCACCGCACCGGCCGGCTGAAGCCCGGAGAAATCAGTGTCGTCATCGCCGTCTCCGCCGCGCACCGCCGGGACGTCTTCGCTGCCACCCACTATGCCATCGACCGCCTGAAGGAGATCGTGCCCATCTGGAAGAAGGAAGTGTGGGCCAACGGCGAGGCGTGGAGGACAAGAGGGAGCGAGAGAGAGGAGACGGCGACGTGACGAAGCGCCACAGTGACGGAAATCGGCAGCCAATGGAGCCTATGCTGAGCGTGGAGGAAGCGCAGAAGCGCGTGCTGAGCGCCTTCAAACCCCTTGAGGCAGAGCGCGTGCCGATCCTGGAGGCGATAGGCAGGATCCTGGCTGAAAGCGTCCACGCCGATACGGACATCCCACCTCACGCCAACTCATCCATGGATGGTTATGCAGTGAGGGCCATCGACACCGCAGGGGCCAGCCGGCAGTCCCCAGCCGCCCTCCGGGTCATTGGCGACTTGCCGGCTGGCTACGTCGCGGATCAAGCTGTCGCGGCGGGCACGGCCATCCGCATCATGACCGGCGCCCCCCTTCCGCCCGGCGCTGACGCTGTTGTGAAGGTCGAGGACACTGAGGCTGAGGGTGACAGCGTCCTCATCTTCGCCGAGGTTGAGCCTGGGAACTACGTCCGTCCGCCGGGCGAGGACGTCCGTCAGGGCGAGCGAGTCCTCGAGCGCGGAGCGCGTTTGCGGCCCCAGGAGATCGGCATGTTGGCCGCAGTGGGCTACGATCACGTGGTGGTCACCCGTAAACCGCGGGTCGCTGTGCTCGCCACCGGCGACGAACTGGTTCCCGTCGGCGAGCCCCTCGCTCCCGGCAAGATCCGCAATACCAACAGCTACTCCAACGCGGCCCAGATCCTTGAATACGGAGGCGAACCGATCCTGCTGGGAATCGCCAGGGACACAGCGGATGAGCTGACAGCGAGCATAGAGGCTGGGTTGCGACAGAACGTGGATCTGTTCCTCACGTCGGGAGGTGTGTCCGTGGGCGATTTTGACCTCGTCAAGGACGTCCTCGCCGCCGAGGGTGAGATGGGTTTCTGGCGAGTTCGTATGAAGCCCGGAAAGCCCCTCGCCTTTGGGCAGATCCAGGGCGTACCGATCCTGGGCCTACCCGGCAACCCGGTATCCGTGATGGTCTCGTTTGAAATGTTCGTCCGGCCCGCCCTACTGAAGATGCTGGGCGCGAGAGACTGGCGACGGCCCACGGTGCAGGCTGTCCTCATGGGCGAGATTGCACACAAGGACGAGCGGCGTCACTTCGTGCGTGTCCGCCTTGCCTGGGAGGGTGGCGAGTACCACGCCTACCTGACGGGCGCGCAAGGCTCGGGCATCCTGAGCTCGATGGTCAAGGCCAACGCCCTGGCTATCCTTCCAGAGCAGTGGGACCACGCACCGGCCGGCGCACGCGTCCACGCCATGGTCCTCGACCAGGAAAGCCCGGTCTCCGCCGGCTGGTAAGACCTGATGCCGCCCTCCCTCGAAGGCTTGCACTGGACCGCGACCTTCGAGAACTCACGGGAAAAAGCCAGGATGCCCCACAGCTTGCTGTGGGGATGAATGGCCGGCAGATGTGCACAGTCCATGATTCGACACCAGGCTTTTTCTTTAGGAAGAAGCCCCGCAGCTTGCTGCGGGGTTCTTCACTAAGCCCAGCGCCCGGATAAGGCACACCTCGTGGACAAGGATAGACCGCCTCTCCGCGGCTACGTCATCGGCCTGATCGCCACAGCCGTCTGGTCCGCCTCAGCCGTCTTCATAAGCTACCTGAACACGCGGTTCGATATGCCGCCCCTGCCCCTGGCGTTCTGGCGCGACTTCCTCGTCACCTCTACTCTGGCCGTGGCTCTCGGTCTTCTTGCACGCCCCCTTATCCATATGCCCCGCCAGCATCTCCCCTTCTTCATCCTCTACGGCTTCGTCCTGGCGGTCTTCAACAGTCTGTGGACCATCTCCGTGGCGCTCAACGGCGCTGCCGTGGCGACCGTGCTCATCTACGTCTCCCCGGCCGTCACTGCGTTGATTGGCTGGCGGTGGTTGGGTGAACGCGTGACGGCGGCCAAGCTCGTAGCCATTGCCCTCAGTCTCGTCGGATGCGTGTTCGCCTCCGGCGCGCAGGACCCATCCGCGTGGCAGGTCAACTCGATGGGCATCATCGTCGGCGTGGGAACGGGGCTGGCGTTCGCATTCTACAGCCTGATGGGAAAGACCTCATCGAGCAAAGGCATCAATCCGTGGACTGCCACGCTGTACACCTTCGCCTTCGGCTCGGGCTTCCTTCTTCTTCTGCAGCGTCCCGACACGCTGTTCTGGCTGTCGCGGCCGCTGGCTGAAGATCCCAGTGGATGGCGCGAGGCCGCCCTTGGCTGGGGCACCATCGTACTGCTCGCCATCGGCCCGACGCTTGGCGGCTACGGCCTCTACACGGTCAGCCTGACGTACCTCTCAACGTCGACGGCGAACCTGATCGTCACTCTGGAGCCGGCCATGACCGCCGGCCTCGCGTTCCTCTTCCTCGGCGAGCGTATGACGGCCCCACAGCTGCTCGGCAGTGCCGTCATCCTGATCGCCGTTTTCCTCCTCCGCCTAAGTGAGCGGCGAAGCCGGCACGCGCCCCTGCTGACGGATGAGAGCCGTCCAGGAACCCGCTGATTGGTCGCCACACGGGGAGGGCTGGCCCGCGCGGGCCGTTCGCCGTTCAGTCGAGGAGATAGGAGCGCGCCGGGGGGGAGTTTCGAGGCGCGGGACAACCCAGCGCGACCTGTGGCAGCACAGCGACACGGCGGCGGCAGAAACGCTGGTAATAGAGCATATGGTGAGCAAGATCGCCGCGCGCACGGCTTGATGACCGAGCCCGGCAGCGCTCACCGGCCGGGAGACGGCAGAGCAGCAGTGCGCTCGAACCCGAGGCTCGCGCTGCCCTCGTCGGCAGGCGGCGAGCCATACCGTCGTTACCGCTTGTCGTCGTCCTCTCTGACCAGCGCCGACAGGATGACTGAGACCACACTCACGATCAGACCACCCAGGAAGGCGGCGCCGAATCCCTCCACGGAGTATCCAACGCCAAACCAGCTCTGCGCGATCTCCGACGCAAGCCACAGCGTGAAGCCGTTGATGACCAGGACGAAGATCCCCAGCGTGAGGATGATCAAGGGACAGGTGAGGAGCTTGAGCAAGGGGCGCACGACCGCGTTGATCAGCGCCAGAATGACCGCCATCACCGCGTAGACAGTCCAGCCATCAGCTTCCACTACGATGCCCGGCACCAGCCAAGCCGCTGCAAACAGGGCCAAGGCAGTGATTGCCCAGCGAACCAACAGTTTCACAGTATTGCCTCCTTTTTCCTTTCTGTACGGTCCAGGCAGAGAGAGGTTGCACGATTGACTGGCAACCCGAGTCCTGTGCACGCAGCGGTAGCGTCTGACCTGTGGAAGCCATGATAGGTGCGCCGTGGGCACGCCACCACGCTTCACCCTAGGGACCCCGGGTCCTCCGGACCGAATCCCAGGCTCGCTGCAGTTGTCGGTTTGTACACGCATCAGGTCAGCTTGGCAAGTCAAGTGTGTGCGACCACACGACCCATGACCGGACCACGAGATCGCGCCCTCGCCCTATGCCGCCTTCACGCGTACCCGGAGAAGGGGGGCTTCGAGATTCCACCAAGTGGTGCCTTGAGCACGAGCACCACATCCTCCGGCACCACGGTTGGATGTGTTCCGTGAGAAGACCCCATTTGCGCCCCTTCCCCTTCGTGCTATAGTAGCCAACCAGACGGATGCTGATGCCGCATCAGCGCGAGAGCCGAAGGTACGATGCCAGCCGCCGACGTCAAGCCGGTCAGCACAAAGCGTGACAGGCACGCGTTCGTCAAACTCCCTTGGCGCATCTACAAGGACGACCCTAACTGGGTTCCACCGCTGATCTCGGAGCGCCTCGAGTATCTCGACCCCAAACGCGGTCCCTTCTACCAGCACGGTGACGCAGCTCTCTTCTTGGCTCGTCGCGGGCGGGAGCCCGTGGGCACGGTCGCCGCCTTTGTCGACCACCACCTCGTCGAGCATCTGGGGAAGCTGCAGGGAGGATTCGGCTTCTTCGAGGTCATCCAGGACTATGCTGTGGCCAGCCAACTGCTCGACGCCGCCTGTGAGTGGCTGCGGAGGCAGGACATGACCCGTGTGCGAGGGCCGACGAACTTCAGCGACAATGAAGAGCCGGGCGTGCTCGTGGAGGGCGCTGACTGCCCTCCAGCGATGTTGGAGGCTCATACCCCCCCGTACTACAGGGCTTTCCTGGAAGACTATGGGATGGAAAAGGATCACGATCTCTACGCCTGGCGGGCTTTCCGATCGCAGATTGGCGACGAGCTCGAGAGGGCCCATCCGGAGCTCTTCCGTGTCGCGGATGTGGCGCGCCAGGCAGCCAACCTCACCATCCGCAAGATACAGATGGAGAACTGGGACCAGGAGATCTCCACAGCGCTCCATCTGTTCAACGCTACCCTGGACCACATCCCGAACCACGTCCCCCTCACCAAGGCCGAGTTTCGTCGTCTTGCCGACCAGCTCCGCCCCTTCTTGGATCCGGACCTGGCCTTGTTCGCAGAGGTCGATGGGAAGCCAGTGGCCTTCTGCGTCGCCGTCCCGGACATCCACCGAGCCTTGATCCACCTGAACGGGCGTCTCTTCCCCCTTGGGTGGCTCAAGCTCAGATACTACAAGCGCAGGATCGACGTCGTCAGCTTCAAACTGATGGGCATCCTTGAGGAGTATCGACGCCGCGGCATCGATGCCCTCCTCTACATAGAGGCCGTAAGGGCCTTCTACAGGAAGGGCTATGAGTGGTTGGATGGATCCGTCACCTCTGAGCTCAACCCCGTTATCAATCTGGTAGCGCAGCGGCTGGGCGCGGAGCGCTACAAGCATTACCGCGTGTACCATATGGAACTGTGAGGGCATTGCGCACCGGGAACTCGTCTTGACCATCAGGTAGACCCGGACGCAGTCTCCCTAGGAGCACTATGCTCCGTACAACCATGACGATGGCGGACGCGCTTCGCCAGACAGTTGAATCCCACCCAGGACAAGAGGCATTCGTGTGTGGCGACGTTCGGCACAGCTATGCTCAGCTGTTGGACCGAGTCGAATCGCTCGCTCACGGGCTCCACGGGCTCGGGCTGGACGAGGGTGACAGAGTTACTGCGCTCCTGCACCCGGGTCCCGAGTTCGTGTACCTGTTTTTCGCCGTGGCCCGTCTGGGAGCGGTCATCGTCCCGCTCAATCCACAACTTCGTTCGCGACGACTGAGAGCCGTCCTTCGCGACGCGGACCCGGTGTTGCTGGTGACCGGTCGCATCATCGGGGAGGACACGCTCAGCAGGGCACCTGGTCTGCGCCATGTGGTCGTGGCTGGTCAAGTGGAGGACAGTGGCGGGCATCGGTCCCTCAAGGATCTGATGGCCTGGGAGGGCGGAGGTGAAGGCGCTGACCTGGGCAAGATCGACGTCACCCCCCATGATCTCCTGGCCCTGCTGTACACTTCAGGGACGACGGGCACGCCCAAGGGGGTCATGCACAGTCACCGTAGCCTGATCGCGCCGGTCGCGGCGACGCTCAAAGTTCGCAAGCTGTGGCAGCGGCCGAGTCTCAGAATGTTGGGAAAACAGATCAAGGCACTCGCACGCCACCAGGAGCGGCTGCTTCGCGTTGCCGGCGGGCCCCAGACCTTCCTGTCCACGACCGGCTGGTACACCATCACCGGACTCGAGGTCATGCTCCAGGGCCTGCTCATGGGTGATCGGCTCGTGGTGATGCCGCGATTCCACCCGCGCAGGGCCTTGGAGCTCGTGGAGCGGGAGCGTGTCACGGTTCTGGTCGCGGTGCCAACAGCCTATCAGGTGATGCTGAGGATGGAGGGGTTCGACGAGCATGACACCTCCTCCTTGATCGTGTGCGGCACCGGTGCCGCGCCGTGTCCGCCCCACCTGGCCCGCGAGATTGAGGCTCGCTTCGGATGTGCCGTTCACATCGGGTTTGGCGCCACTGAGACAGGCGGCGGCGTTGCTGTCAGCGACCTGGCCGATTCCAACGAGCAGCGCACGGAGACGGTGGGCCGTCCCCTGTCACAGACCGAGGTCAAGATCGTGGACGAACACGGTCGCGAACGTCCGCCCGGCGAGGTGGGAGAGCTACTGTGCCGCAGCGAGGGCATCATGCTGGGCTACTATGGCGATCCGGATATGACTGCTGAGGTGATGGACGAAGACGGCTGGTACCACACCGGTGATCTCGCGATGATGGACGAAGACGGTTACCTACGCATCGTGGGCCGCAAGAAGAACATGATCATCCGGGGCGGACAGAACATCTACCCTGCCGAGATTGAGAACTACCTGACGGCCCATCCCAAGATCCGAGAAGCAGCCGTTGTGGGCGTGCCCGCGACCGTAGGCGGGGAGAGCGTGTGGGCCTTCATCATACTGGAAGAAGGCGCGGAGATGGACCCTCACGAGGTCAAGGGCTACTGTCGCGACGCTTTGGAGCCCCACAAGATCCCCAGTCAGGTGCGCTTCGCGGCCGATTTCCCACGCGCATCGACCGGTAAGCCGCAGAAGTTCAGGCTGCGGGCGAGGGCGCTCAGAGAGAAGAACGGGAGGGAACCAGCGTGACAGAAACACCAAGCGATAGCCCCGTCTCCTTTGAGGCATTTCGGACGATCATCGCGGAGCAACTCCAGGTGGAGGAGGCGAAGGTGGTCCGCGAAGCTTCCTTTGTCGAGGATCTGCTCGCTGACTCCATCCAGCTGGTAGAGATGATGCTCCACATGGAGGAGATGGGCATCGAGATTCCCATCGAATCCGCGTGGGAGATCAAGACCGTCGGGGATGCCTATCAGCTGTATCGACAGTCCGCTACCTCGCACTAGCCTGCCCTCCGCCCGATCCTCCTTGGCGCCCACCAAAGCATCCTCGCGAAGGCAGAAGCCTTGCGCAGGTCTGAACGGAACCCACACGCGCCGGCATCCGTCGCAAGCCCTGCTTGCGGCTCTGGAGGCGATGCTCACACACGGACAGGCGATTGAGGCGATTCCCCTTCAGCGACGCGGTCGTAGACCCATAACACGTCGTGACAGCACTAGTTGTGAAATCGGTAGCCGAGTCTGAGCACACTGTGCCATCAAGATTCGTACCTCTTCCCTCTCCGCTGCGAGACTAGCCTGCCGGTGAAGTCAAGATCAGACAGGCTAACGATCCGCAGGTGAA
>JASFVD010000050.1:0-10057 GCA_050050015.1 Anaerolineae bacterium
ACGAGGTGCTCGACCGGGTGCATACGCCGATTGGTTTGGACATTGGGGCAGAGACGCCTCGGGAAATCGCCGTCAGTATTCTGGCCGAGATCATAGCGGTCGAGCGGGCGGGCGACAAGGAAAGGGTGGACCGAGACCAGTGACTGGCCGTGCCTCGAACGTCCAACCGGCGACCCCCATACGGGTCGTGGTAAAGGGGGGCGGCGATCTGGGCAGTGGCGTCGCCTGGAGGCTGCATCGCTGCGGTTTCCGCGTGCTAGTAGCGGAGACAGCGCGGCCCACGGCGATTCGGCGAGCGGTTGCCTTCGCCAGTGCAGTCTACGATGGAGCAATCAGCGTCGACGACGTCACGGCGCAGCTGGCCGCTGATGAAGCCGGGGTCGCCGCTGCGTGGGACAGCGATCAAGTGCCCGTGGTGGTCGATCCTGGAGCGGCGTTGGTTGATCACCTGAGGCCCAGGGCCGTCGTCGATGCAATAATGGCCAAGGCCAACACAGGCACCCGCATCTCCGACGCGCCGATTGTGGTGGCGCTGGGTCCGGGGTTCACGGCAGGTCATGATTGTCACGCGGTGGTGGAGACGAACCGGGGTCACAACTTAGGCAGGGTCATCCTGGAGGGCAGCGCCGAGCCGAACACGGGCGTCCCCGGGATCGTCGGCGGTAAGAGCGCCCGGCGAGTGCTCAAGGCTCCTACAGCCGGCGTATTCCGCGGCGTGCGGGCGATCGGCGATCTCGTGGCGGAGGGGGAGGTGGTGGCCTACGTCCAGGAGGAGTCTATTCGCGCCAGACTGGATGGCGTCGTGCGCGGACTTCTCCACGATGGCCTGCAGGTCAAGGCCGGGATGAAGGTGGGCGACGTGGATCCTCGCGGTGTCGTCGATCACTGTTTCAGTATTTCGGACAAGGCGCTGGCTGTCGCCGGCGGTGTGGTGGAGGCGATTCTGTACTTGACGCAACAGGGGGGCCGGAAATGGGAGTCGATTGCGCCAGGGGGAGTGCCACTGTTCTGATGGGCTGGGACGAATTCGTGGATTGGGCAAGATGGTCGGGTCTGCCCGTCGAGGGAGCGAGGGAGTTGGTTAGCCGAGAAAGGGGAGCGCATGACAAGAGAGTTTGATCTCCTGCTGAGCGGCGGCGTCGTGGTGACTGGTCAAGGGATGCAGCGTGCCGACGTGGCGGTGCGATGTGAAACGATCGCGGCCGTCGAGCCGTGTTTGGACCGGAAGTCCGCCGATGAGGTGGTGGACGTCTCCGATCGGCTCGTCTTTCCCGGAGTGATCGATGTGCATGTCCATCCGGTCTACCTGGATTCTGTGGAGGACTGTTCGCGCGTCGCAGCCTACGGCGGAACGACCACGCTGCTGCACTTCGCCTACGCCCGAACGGGCGACAGCCTGCTGGAACGGGTGACGGAGATGAAGGAGGACGGCCTGGCGAACTCGCGCCTCGACTTCGGTCTCCACGGAGGGCTGTTTGAGGCATCGCGGCAACTCGAAGACATACCAGAGGTGCTCAAGCTTGGCGTGAGTGGCTTCAAGTTCTTCATGCCCTACATCAAGGAAGGTTGGACGACAGACGACTACCACTTGATGAAGGCCATGGACATGCTGGCCGAGCTGGGTGGGATGGCGATGGTCCACGCCGAGAACGGCGGGGCTGTTGACTATCTGGAGGACAAGTATCTCTCCGGGCCCGACGCTTCGGCGGAGCACTTCGTGAGTACGCACCCGGCGGCGATGGAGGAGGAGGCGATCTTCCGCGCCATCCGGATGGCGGAGGTGACCGGCTGCCCACTCTACATACCGCACAACACCACCGCTCGGGCGATCCGGCACATACGCGAAGCTCAGCAGGCCGGCCTGCCAGTCTTCGCTGAAACGTGTCCCCAGTATCTGACCCTCACTGAGGAGATCATTGAGGAGCGCGGTGCGCTGGCCAAGATTGGCCCTCCAATTCGGACCGCTGACGATCGCGCTGCGTTATGGAAGGCGCTGTCGGAGGGGACGATACAGGTCGTGGGCACGGATCATGCACCCAAGGTGAAGGACGTTGATGGCGATTTCCTGAAGCAGCCCTTTGGTTCGCCTCAGGTTGAGACACTCCTGCCACTCGTCTACGACGGTGGGGTCAACGCAGGGCACGTGAGTCCTGTGCTAGTGGCCGAGGTCCTGAGCGAGAATCCGGCTCGCATCTTCGGCCTCTACCCGCAGAAGGGCACCATCGCCGTCGGGTCCCATGCGGATCTGGTTGTATTCAATCCCAATCGGGCCTTCACTATCCGCGCCGAGAATCAGCACAGCAACGCTGGCTACACGCTCTACGAGGGACGCACGGTGCTCGGCTGGCCGGAGATGTCGTTCCAGCGCGGCCACCACGTGCTCTGGCAGGGCGAGGTCGTGGCGGCTCCTGGCACGGGACGATTCCTGGCCACATCGGCTCCCTAGGAGATGACGCCTGGGAGGGAGAGCGGTGATCGGGGCGGTTGGAGACTGACCGGTTCGTGGGAGCCAACGGTACTTCGACCACGATCGTTCCGGGCACCGTCACCACGGTGGAACGGGACACGGCTCCGGATCGGCAGTTGGGGCAACAGCACGAGGGCTTAGCGGGGGTATGGTTGTGACAAAGCAGCTAATAACAGGTAACGAGGCTGTCGCGCTCGGTGCGCTGCGCGCTGGGGTCAAGGTCGTCACCGGCTATCCTGGCACACCGTCCTCGGGCGCGCTTGGCAGCCTGATGACGATGCCGCTTGACGACGCGCGACACGTAGAATGGAGCACCAACGAGAAGGTGGCTCTGGAGATCGCGGCAGGCGCAGCGTGGGCCGGGCAGCGGGCGATGTGCACGATGAAGATGTCCGGCGTAAACGTCGCGTCGGATGCGCTGTTTTCCATCGCACATTCGGGGGTCAACGGCGCCCTGGTCATTTACGTGGCGGACGACCCAGGTGCTCACGCGGGGATGGTCGAACAGGATTCGCGCGGTTACGCGCGGATGATGGATCTGCCTGTGATCGAGCCGACGACAGTGGCGGAAGCATACTCCATGATGCCTCTGGCCTTCGAGCTCTCGGAGCGCTGCGGAAGCCCGGTGTTCGTCCGTTCAGTGACGGCGATCGCCAACTCGCACGCGGCCGTGGCGGTCGAGGATGCTAAAGAGCCGGAGCAGCGGGATCCAATCCTCGAGCGCGACATCACCAAGTACACCAAAGCAGGGTCGGCCATCGCCCAGGCGCAGCACCGCCAGGCGATCGTCCGTCTCGAGAAGGCGGGCGAGATCGTGCGGGAGATGGGCCTGAACGAGCTGACGCTCTCGAAGCGGAAGGGCGGACTGGGGATCGTCGCGTCCGGGGTGAGCGTGTCATACCTGAATGAGGGACTTCGTATAGCTGCTGAGCACGGCTGCGACCGTGACCGAATCTCCCTCTTGAGTGTACGGGCGACGAATCCCTTCCCCGACCGGGAAGCACGCGCACTCTTGGAGCACTGCGATGAGGTCGTAGTCCTCGAGGAGTTGGAGCCCTATCTTGAAGAGCGAGTCATCCTGGAGGCTTACAGCGCGCGGTTCGAGGGACCCATTGTGGGTAAGCTGGACGGCACGCTGGAGCGCGTGGGAGAATACGGCGTTCGAGATGTGGTCCGGGGGATTGGGGCCGCCCTGGACTTGGCCTTGCCGGAGGACCTGTCTGGCGGGAACCAGCACGCCGAGGAAATTGCGGCCACTCGTCCGATCACGGTCTGTGCCGGGTGTCCGCACCGGGGCACCTATATGGCCATCAACCAGGCGCTGAGAAACCTCGGGCTGCGCAAGGACGAAGTGATGGTCACCGGAGACATCGGGTGCACCATCCTGGGCATGAATGAACCGTTTGAGACAGTCTGGAACGAGGTGGCCATGGGCTCCAGCATCAGCCTCGCGCAGGGCTACGTGTACAGTGGGCTGGAGACGCCCGTGATCGCCACCATTGGCGACTCCACCTTCTTTCACGCCGGGATGCCTGGGTTGATCAACGCGGTTCAGCACAGTGTGCCGCTGACGCTGATCGTTATGGACAACGGTTGGACAGCTATGACCGGGATGCAGACCAACCCAGGCACTGAGGCCGCGTTTCAGCCGCCGGGAAACCGTCGAGTTGACCTCGCTGAGGTGATACCGGCAATGGGCGTGGAGCAGTTCTTCATGATTGATCCCTTTGAGCTGGACGAGGCCACGGCCGTCGTAGAGGAGGCGCTGGGACTCCCCGGGGTCAAGGTCGTCCTGTCAAGGCAGGAATGCGCGATTCAGGCACAGCGCCGCGGGCTCGAGGCCGGGGTCGTCGAGGTGGACGCTGAGGCGTGCACCCTCTGCAAGCGGTGTATCACAGTCACTGGGTGCCCGGCCATCAGTCTGGGAGAGGAGACTGTCCTCATCGATCAATCCTTGTGCTACGGCTGCGGCCTATGTGCGCAAGTCTGCAGCTTTGATGCGATTCACGTGAAGCGGGAGGCGACAGCATGAGCGAGCGATCGCAAGGGTCGTCCTACGATATCTACCTAGTTGGGGTCGGGGGTCAGGGCGTCCTCACCGTGGGCGACCTGATCGCGGAGGCGGCCATGGAGGCGGGGCTCGCCGTCAATGTCTATCCGACGAAGGGGATGGCGCAGCGCGGCGGCAGCGTCACGGTTCAGGTCCGGCTTGGTCGGGACGTTGTGGGGCCACAGATGCCGGAGCGCGCGGCGAATCTGGTGGTCGCGGTGGAGCGGTCCGAGGCCCTCAGGGCCGTGCGCTACGCGAGCCCGGGTGCCGACTTTCTCCTGTATGGCCATGTCTGGGAGCCGACCAAGGTGATGTTGGGGAAGGCGCCGTACCCGACGCTGGAGCAGGTGATGCAGGAAGTACGGCGCGCGCAGGCAGACCTGTACTACTTGGATCCTGAGGATCTCCCTAGGCGGGACGGCGCGCCGCTGCCGGCTAACGTTTACGTCCTTGGGGCCGCGCTGGGCCACACGGGGTTGGGTCGGATTCTGAACCCGGAGACGGTGGCCGAGATCGTGAGAAGCCGGTGGCGGGCATACGCCGCCGTGAACGAGGCGGCGCTTCGAGCGGGGATTGAGGCCAACGTTGATGAGGCGTGATGCCACGGTGCTGGACCGCCTTTTCTGCCCGCGCGGCGTAGCTGTGGTCGGCTCGGCGTCGGAAGGCAAGCTCGCGTATGAGTTGCTGCGCCAGATGCGCGACGGTGGGTACGGGGCCGCGTTAGAAGCACAGCGTCTGTTCATGGTCAACCCGAAAGCGCAGGGCGCTCTTGGATCGCCGGGATACGACGCCGTCGCGAAGATCCAGCAGCCCATCGACCTAGCCGTCATTGCCTCTCCTCCCTCCACGGTGCCTGCTGTGCTCGAGGATTGCGGCGAGGCCGGCGTCGCCGCAGCAGCCATCATCACGGCTGGGTTTTCGGAGGTCGGGAATGATCAGGGCGAGCGCGACGTGCTGGAGGTGGCTCGGAAGAGCGGCGTGCGGTTCGTGGGGCCGAACTGCGCCGGAATCGTGAACACGGCCCACTCCCTGTTTCCCACTCTGGAGACCCGACCACCGGCAGGAGGCGCGGCCGTCGTCTCGCAAAGTGGCGCCATCGGCGGAATGGTGTTGGCCTGGGCCAAGCAGTATGGGCTGGGGATCTCAAAGTTCGTCAGCTACGGGAACGGGGCCGATCTTAATGAGATCGATCTCCTGTCGTACCTGGCGGATGATCGAGAGACCGAGGTCATTGCCCTGTACATCGAGAGCGTGGCCGATGGACGGCGCTTCATGGAGGCGCTCCGGGCATGCACGCGGCAGAAACCGGTGGTGGTAATCAAGGCCGGACGCACGGAGGCTGGGCACCGAGCCACGCTCTCTCACACGGGGTCCATGGCCGGGGCGGAGCAGGTCTACGAGGCCGCTCTAAGGCAGTGCGGAGCACTTCGAGTTCGAAGTGTGGAGGAGATGTTTGATGCCTGCAAGGCGTTCGTCAGCGTGCCATCCAGCATCGGGCGTCGACTGGCGATCGTCACGAACTCAGGAGGCCCCGGCGTGCTCACCGCTGACCGCGGTGACGAGGTTGGCCTGGATGTCCGGCAGCCGAGTCGTGCGCTGCAGGAGCAACTGAGCGCTTTCTTGCCGGGTCACTGTGCCCTGGAGAACCCCATTGATCTGACTGTGCAGGGGACGGGGGACTGGTACCGGCAGGCCCTGTCTGCGGTGCTGACGGAGTACGACGCCGCGGTGGCGATCAATGTGTCGACGCCGTATCTTGACAGCATGGACCTGGCCCGAGGCGTCTGCGATGCTGGCGACGAGGCTGCCCGCGAGTACGGTGGCGAGAAGGCAATCGTGGCTGCGTTCCTCCCGGAGCAGATTGTCGCGGAGAGCGTGGCCTTTCTGGAGGATCGTGGCGTGCCCAACTTCGCCACCGGCGAGCGAGCCGTGGCGGCGCTGAACCTCCTCAGCCGGTACGACCCCGCCGACGTTGAGCCAGCGGACGCGCCGGACCAGTTGGAGGCGCTGTCCGAAGACGAGAGGGAGGCGCCGCCCGCCGGCGCTGAGGGCTCGGTTCTTGAGCCCGATGCCGTGTCCTGGCTGGGCGAAAACGGCATCCCGGTGCCACCGTTTGGCTTCGCCGACACCGAAGCGGAGGCGGTCGCGCGCTGCCAAGAGATGGGCTATCCCGTGGCCATGAAGATCGTGTCACCGACCATCCTGCACAAGTCGGATGTCGGCGGCGTGATTCTGAACGTCGGAGATGATGAGGAGGCCAGACGAGCCTTCGCCCGCCTGGAGGTGATCGGGTCGGGTCGGGACTTCCGGGGGGCGGTCATCTATCCCATGGTACGGGATGCACAAGAGGTTTTGCTGGGTATCTCGCGAGATCCTCAGTTCGGCCCAGTGGTCGCCTTTGGGATGGGAGGAGTGTACACCGAAGTCTGGAAGGATGTCTCGCTGCGCGTCGCGCCCGTCGACCGCGCTGAAGCGAATAGGATGATTGGCGAGATCAGCTCCTTTCCCCTGTTGGAGGGTGTCCGAGGACAGCCGAGGCGCGATTTGGATGCGCTAGCCGAGGTCTTGGTCAAGGTTTCGAGACTGCCTTGCCGGTACCCCGGGATTCGCGAGCTCGACCTAAACCCCATCTTCTTGTTCGCGGAAGGGGAAGGGTTAGTCGTAGGAGACGTTCGAGTCATTGCAGACAGTCACACGGAGGAGCGACACTGCTGATGTCAAAGCATTTGGAGCACCAGGCTGGGTTGCACGCGTTGCGGCCGTACGTGCCGGGCACGCCCATTGAGGAGGTGCAGAGACAGTACGGCCTAGATGACGTAATCAAGCTGGCATCCAACGAGAATCCCCTGGGGCCGTCGCCGAGAGCTGTCGAGGCGATCGAGGCGGCGCTGCCGAAGCTGAACCTGTATCCCGACGGGCAGAGCTACTACCTGCGAGAGGCTCTGGCACAGTTTCTGGGTGTCGAGCCGGAATGCGTGACCGTGGGAAACGGGGCTGACGGCATCATCGTAGAGACCTGCATGGCCTACCTTGATGAGGACAGCGAAGTGATCGTCAGTGCTTCATCATTTCCGGTCTATGATATCTATACCCACGTCATGCGCGCCACGCTGGTCAAGACGCCGCTCAAGGACTACGGCCTTGACCTGGATGCGATGGCGGAGGCCATAACGCCCAGTACAAAGCTCACGTTTGTGTGCAATCCGAACAATCCCACGGGCACGATTGTCACCGCCTCTGAGGTAGCCTCGTTCATGGACCGCGTGCCTGACCACGTGCTTGTGGTCTTTGACGAGGCATACTACGAGCTAGTCGATTCCGATGCGTTCCCCGAGACGCTGGACTACGTGCGCCAGGGTTGCCACAACGTGATGGTGTTGCGAACTTTCTCCAAGATCTTCGGCCTGGCTGGCGTGCGGCTAGGCTATGCCATTGCGGTGCCCGAGACACTTGCCCCTCTGAACCGCGTCAAGGAACCCTTTGCCGTCAATTCGCTGGCTCAGGCCGCCGGCGTGGCCGCCTTGGAGGACGCCGATTTTCTCCGGAGGACGGTTGAGACGACGCAGCGAGAACGTCGCTTCCTCCGCGACCAGTTCGAACGGCTGGGCTTGGAGACCATTCCCACTCACACGAACTTCATGCTGGTCAGGGTCGGCTCCGACGCCGGCCTCATCCAGGAGCAACTGGTGAGACGAGGCGTCATCGTCCGCCCCTGCACTGGCTACGATCTTCCTGACTTCCTGCGCATTACGGTCGGCAGTCGTACACAGAACGAGAGGTTGATCTCCGCCGTGCAAGGGATCCTAAGCCCCTAGCGCATGGAGCAGGCGCTCCCGTTTGTCGGGTGGAGGCCGCTCAACCGCCGGGAGGCGCATGGCGGCGATCCAGCACAGGCCGCTTTTCCGCTCGCAGCGGGCAGCCTGACCGAGGCTTGACACAACTCAGTACTGAGGTATCATTTTGGTGTTCCGATTATTCAGCTAGTGAATAGTCATTGCTGGAGTATGAGGGCGGGGCGATGAGCGGACAGTCGGCGTTCCCGTTGGATCTGGCGTTGCTCGGGTTTCTGGTAAAGGGCTCGGCGCACGGATACGCCTTGCACGAGCGTGCTGAGGAGGAGTTGGGCCGCATCTGGTACATGGGGATCAGCAACGTCTACGGAACGCTCAAGCAGCTGGAGGAGGCCGGTCAGGTTGAGGTCGCCCTCGACGACGAGAGCTACCCGCCTCGCAAGGTCTACTCCATCACCCCGAGTGGTCGTGAGCGTTTCCTGGCCTGGGTGCGTGAGCCGGTGCCGGCCATGCGGGACATGCGGGTGGAGTTCCTGGCCAAGCTCTACTTCTTCCACAACCTTGAGTTGGGCAACGTTGGCGCCCTGCTTGAGGGCCAGAAGCGGGCTTGCCAAGAGCGTCTCTACCAGCTTGAGCAAGGAGACGGGGGCACGGACGACGCCTTCCAGGTGGCCGTGCATGGTTTCCGCCGGCGCAGGGTGGAGGCCAGCCTGGATTGGCTGCGCGAGGTGGAGAGGGAGTGGGCGTGAGACAGCGAGATGGGTGGGCCATCCGTGTTGCAGGCCTGGACGTCCGGTATCCGGGCGTTCATGCGCTGAAGGGCGTTGACCTGTCGATCGCGTGGGGCTCATTCGTGCTAGTGGGAGGCCGTTCGGGAAGCGGCAAGAGCACCTTGGCTGAGGCGCTGCTCGGCATTCTGGGTGACGAGGGTGGGCGTGCGTCACCCGACATTGCCGGGCACGTCTCGGTGGCGGGCCTGGCGCCCGGACGTGACGGCACGGCAGAACCAGCGACGCGGGCGGGCCTGGTCTTTCAGAATCCCGCTACACAGCTGTTCAACGGGACGGTGGAGGAAGAGATCGCCTTCGGTCCGCGCAATCTGGGGCTCTCCGAGGCCGAGGTCGCCGGTCGCGTGACGTATGCCACGGAGGCTGTCGGATGTGGAGACCTCCGTGCCCGATCTGTGCGTCATCTGTCGGGGGGTGAGCAGCAGAGGGTCGCCATCGCGGCCAGCTTGGCGATGCGCCCCTCGATCCTTATCTTGGATGAGCCGACGGCCAATCTGGACCAGGAAGGGACGGACTCCGTTGTCGATGCCTTGGCGCGTCTCCATCGCGACTGCGGAATCACGGTCGTGGTGATCGAGCATCGGCTCGAGCCCTTCAAGAGCCGCGCCGATCGCCTCCTGTGGCTAGAGGACGGACGTATCACCGAGGACGGAGCTCCGGAAGAGGTCTGGGGGCGTGTGGACGCCGCTTCCTTGGACGGCGGGCTGCCATCAATGAGTCCGGGCGGTCCGCTCGTCAGCCTTCAACATCTGACGGTAGGCTACAATGGTCGGCCGGTACTCCGCGACTGCTCGCTGACGCTGCGGGAAGGCGAGGTTGCGGCCCTGGTAGGTCCAAACGGGTCTGGTAAGTCGACGGCGGCGCGGGCGCTGGCCGGACTGCTTCGGCCCTGGCACGGGCGCGTGATCTGGCATCAGCGTCGGCGCAGGGCTGGGCGAGTGGGCTTCCTTCAGCAGAACCC
>JASFVD010000051.1:0-10040 GCA_050050015.1 Anaerolineae bacterium
GGCCTGAGCGGAGATCCGAAACTCGATGAAACGTACCGCCTGCAGCCCGGCTCGGCGGCCATCGATGCCGGGGTCGATGCAGGAGTGACAATCGACATAGACGGCCAGACGCGGCCCTATGGCGATCACGTCGATGTCGGGGCGGACGAGTTCGTCCCCGTCGCGCCAGAGAGCGTCAGCATAGTTGGACCGACCACAGGCTTCGTCGGCCGCAGCTACGCGTTTGAGGCCGTGGTGAGCCCGCCCACAGCGACGGGTCCGCTCACGTACACCTGGTCTCCGGAGCCGGAGGAGGGGCAGGGGGCGCACAGGGCCCTGTATCGCTGGGCAACGGAGGGGACGAAGACCATCGTTGTGGAGGCCGCAAACCCGGAGGGCACGACGCCACCGGCCCAGCACGAGATAACGCTGGAGTTGATTCGCATCTACCTGCCGCTGGTCACGAGGCACTAGGGCGGGGGCAGCGGGCCACGGCGACGACGACTCTGCAATAGTCCACCGCCTCCGAATCGGAGGGCTACTGCTTCCCGACGATTGCCGTCGTGGTCGGCACAACCTTCACCCCGGCAACTGCTCTGGCATCTCGAGGACGGCCGATGAGCGGGCGCCGGGATGGTCTCACCCATGCCTTCCCGCCTGCCAAACTACGCCTTAGGCGCTACGCATGCCTCCGGTGAGTGACACCTCGCGCGGCGACGCCGAATACCGTCAATAGGTGTGCGGTTGGTCGCGGACCTGGCCCCGCATTGGCGCGAGCGGTCGGACGAAGCTTGCGCAACGTCGGCAGGCTTCTCCCGTGAGAGTGCAAGGCGCACGCCACTCAACCCACGATCGAAATCCAGCCCACATAGGAAGAGAGAAGTAGCAGCGGGAAGTCTCAGCTTGGGTCCGTGAAGGCCGTCGGAGGCGCTCCTCCTATCAGGAGCCCAAGAACGCGCTCGGAGTGCTCACGGTCATAAGCTAGGGAGATTGGTGCCTTCGCCGATTCGTACGCTAGTGCTTGGGGCGGTGACGCGACCTGCGAATCGATGAATAGTCCCCGTGCCCATCGATCAGTAGAAGATCTCAGGCTGTTCGCGCTTCGCGTGCTTCCGTGAATCTAGAGGCTATGTCGACTACGAACCCCTCTGACGTGACTGGTCCTGCACGGTACGTGCGGCGCTCAGTATCAATGGCATTCTACATCCGTGTGGCGTACGCGCCACACGCAGTATCTAACATGCGCCACACCAAGTGTCTAAGGTATACTACAGACAAACGCTTCAGCATATGATATAATACTTTGACGGCAGGTGCCCAACTTGACGACTTGTCTTGACAGGTTGGACCCGCCTGGAGTATACTCAGGTTGAGCGACCCACTTTGGCGCACCATCGCACTCTTTCGCCGCACTCCGCAGTCGCAGCTTCCGGAGGCTGCACCGTCACGACCGATCGCCAGGTCGACCAGTGGTAGTAGCGCCGGTCGGCCGACAGGAACCGTAGGACGACAGGCTCACCTTCGACTGGCTTGATCACAGCGTGGACAGGCAGCGCGATGTCGCGCAACCCTGCTGCCCGCGTCCGATCCCTGCAATCAGCTGACAGCTCCTCGACTTGATCGTGAGGCTACGCGAGCATCTGTTCGCGTACGTGTTCCCAAGAGGAGCTTTCCCGGATGACGCGCCGTGCTGAGTTTTCTCGCAGCAAACTCACCGTTCGTTCCAGGCCCTGTAGGTACTAGTCCGAGCGGGAGCTTGGTCAGCGCGGATTGGTCGAGGACGTTCGCAGGCCAGAAACAAAGGAGGCGAAGATGGAGTGTCCGGAATGCGCGACGGACAACCCTGAAGGCGGCAAGTTCTGCCTCGACTGTGGAGCCAGATTGGCCCTCTCTTGTCCTCAGTGTGAAACCAGCCTTCCCCCAAGGGCCAAGTTCTGCCTCGAGTGCGGCGCGCCCTTGACCAAGGGCACGTCCGAACTTGAGAAGACTTCGAGAGGACTCCTCGAGCGCGTGAGCCGTCTGATGCCCAGAGAGTATGCTGACCGCCTGCTTGTCGCCGGCCGCCAGATGGCGGGGGAGCGGCGCATAGTGACCATCCTGTTCTGCGACGTGAAGGGCTCCACAGCGATGGCGGAGGAGCTGGACCCCGAGGACGTGATGGAGATTATGGACGGTGCCTTCGACGTGTTGATCGAACCCATCGTGCGCTACGAGGGGACGGTGGCGCGGCTGATGGGGGACGCGGTGCTGGCCTTCTTCGGTGCGCCCATCGCGCACGAGGACGACCCGGAGCGGGCGTGCCGGGCCGCGCTGGAGGTCGTCGAGGGGGTGCAGGCGTACGGGGAGAGGTTGGAACGGGAGCGGGGCGTCAGTGGCTTCGACGTGCGGGTGGGGATCAATACGGGGCTGGTGGTCGTGGGGGAGGTGGGCTCCGACCTGCGGGTGGAGTACACGGCGATGGGGGACGCGATCAACGTGGCGGCGCGGATGGAGGGGGCGGCAGAGCCGGGGACGATCCTGATCACGGAGGAGACGCACAAGCGCGTTGCGCCTCAGTTTGAGATGGCAGCCTTGGGGCCGGTGGAGGTGAAGGGGAAGGCGGAGCCGGTGTCCACCTATCGGGTGCTGAGGGCGATACCCAGGCCGGCCAAGGCGCGGGGGATAGCGGGGCTGGAGTCACCCCTGGTGGGAAGGGAGGAGGAGTTCGAGGCCCTTCAGCAAGCCTTGGAGCGGCTGGAGGCCGGGGTGGGAGGCGTCGTCACGATTGTGGGAGAGGCCGGGATCGGCAAGTCGCGCTTGGTGGCGGAGCTGCGGAAGCAAGGTGCGACGAACGGGCGAATGGGCTCGGCCCGTCGCCTTGGGTGGGTGGAGGGGCGCTGTCTGTCGTACGGCACGTCAGTAGCCTACCTGCTGTGGTTGGATGTACTTCGCGGACTGCTGGGCGTGACACCCGAGGATACTCCAGCTCGGGTGCACGACGTCTTGAAGGAGACGGTGATGACTCTTTGTCCCGGGTCCTTTGACGACGTCTATCTCTACCTCGCTCGCCTGATGTCGCTACTCCTGGGAGAGGAGATGCAGGCTCAGGTGGAGGGCCTGGACGGCAAGGAGCTCAAGGCGAAGACCTTCGGGGCGTTGGAGATGATGCTAGCGGGTGCCTCCAAAGAGCAACCTCTAGGGGTGGTGTGCGAAGACCTCCACTGGGCCGATCCGACCTCGATGGAGGTTCTGCAGCAGCTGCTGGCCCTGACGGACCGTGTTCCGCTGCTGTTCGTCTGCGTGTTTCGTCCGCGGAGAGAGCACGAGTCGTGGCGGCTGTGGGAGACGACCGCTCGCGAGTACGGTCACCGCCACACGGATCTGCGGTTGGAGCCGCTATCCGCCGCTCAGAGCGAAACCTTGGTGGGCAACCTGCTGCGGCTGGAAGCGTTACCGAAAGAGCTCAGAGGCCGCATACTCAGTCAAGCTGAAGGGAATCCCTTCTACATGGAGGAGATCATCCGCTCGTTGATCAGTGCGGGGGCGATCGAGCGGGACGAGACCACGGATCGCTGGGAGGCGGTGCGGGACGTGAGCGAGATTCCCCTCCCGGACACCCTGCGTGGGGTCCTGATGGCGCGCATCGATCGCCTCCGGGAGGATACGAAGCGGGTGCTGCAAATGGCATCGGTGATCGGGCGCATCTTCCTCTACCGGGTGCTGGCTACCATGGCGGAAGAGGAGCGGGAGCTGGATGAACGCCTCTTGACGCTCCAGCGGGAGGAGATGATCCGAGAGCGGGCGCGGATACCGGAACTGGAGTACATCTTCAAGCACGAGCTGACGCGGGAGGCGGCGTACAGCGGCCTGCTGAAGAAGGAGCGGCGCATTTTCCACCGGCAGGTGGCGGAGGCGCTGGAGCGATTGTTCCCGGGGCGCGTCGAGGAACAGGCGGGACTCCTGGCGCACCACTGGGAACGAGCGGGGAACCCAGAGAAAGCGATACACTATCTACAGCAGGCCGGGCAACAGGCGGTGCGGGTTTCCGCCAACCATGAGGCCATTGCGCATTTCACGAGGACCTTGGAGTTGCTCCGTACGTTGCCAGAGACGTCACAGCGGGCCCAGCAGGAGTTCGTCCTGCAGCTTGCCCTAAGCGCGCCTCTCATAGCCACGAAGGGATGGGGAGCACCAGAGGTAGGCCGTGCCTGCCGGCGTGCAAGGGAACTGTCCCGGCAGATAGGCCAGATGCCTCAAATCCCCTCGCTGCTGAATCTCCTGTATCAATATCACCTTATCCGGGCCGAGCATGAGACGGCGCTCGAGCTGGCGCAGGAGATTCTCGCGGTGGCCGGACGCGGGGAAGACCCGCTGCAGATCGCATTTCCCCGGGGATCGCTGGGGACCGCCCTTTTCTACGCCGGTGACTTCATATCGGCAAGAGAGTGCCAGGAGCAAGTCCTCTCCTCCTACGACCGCGAGACACTGCGGAGTGCGGCATTCGTCTATGGGCAGGATCTTGGTGTGCTGACGATGGGCTATCACGCTCGGACGATGTGGTACCTTGGCTATCCTGATCAGGCCTTGGACGTGAACTACGAGGCGATTGGCCTGGCTCAGGGGCTGGATCATCCTTTCAGTCTGGCACTGGCGCACGCAATGACCTGTTGGACGCACACGAAGCGGCACGAGATCGGAGCGACGGAGGAACGGGCCGAGGCGGCGATTCGAATCGCCGCAACAAGGGGGTTCGTGTTCTTTGAGTTGATAAGTCGTTGCTTTCAAGGCTGGGCGCGAATCCGAGAGGGAGCGGTTGAGGAAGGAATGGCGCAGATCCGTCGAAGTTTGGCGGGCTTGGAGGCCACAGGCACCGAGTTCCACCGGCCCCATTTGCTCAGCTATCTGGCTGAGGGACACGCGGAGCTGGGACAGGTGGAGGCAGGACTCGCTCGAGTCTCCGAGGCGCTGGACCTGGTCGAGAAGACCGGTGAACGGTACTACGAGGCGGAGATCCATCGTCTCAGGGGGGAGTTGCTATGGATGCGCGGGGAAGAGGACCAGGCTGAGCGTGAGCTACAGACGGCGATCCAGGTGGCGCACCAACAGAAGGCCAAGTCCCTGGAGCTGCGCGCGACGACCAGCCTCTGCCGTCTCTGGCAGGAACGGGGCAGGGGCGAGGCAGCTCGAGACATGCTGGACGGAATCTACGGCTGGTTCACGGAGGGATTCGATACGGCCGATCTCAAGGGGGCCAGGGCGCTGCTGGCGGCTCTGACCTGATAAGAGGTGAGCGAAGGAGACCGTCGTGTGAAGTGTCACACATGCGAAGCCGAAAATCCTGAGCGGGCCAAGTTCTGCGGCACATGCGGGGCCAAGTTGGTGCGCACGTGCGCGGACTGTGGTTCCGAGCTACCGCCTCACCCAGAGGTGAGATTCTGTTTCGAGTGTGGCAGTGAAGTCGGATCTCCTGAGGAACTCGCTGCTGCGCCGAGCGGGCTCATTGAGGAACACCTCCAGCGCCTGGTGCCCAGGGAGTTCGCCGAACGCTTGCGATCGTCGGGAGGAGACGTGGCGGGCGAGCGGCGTGTGGTCACGATCCTCTTCTGCGACGTCACGGGCTCGACGGCGATGGCGGAGGAGCTGGACCCCGAGGACGTGATGGAGATCATGGACGGGGCGTTCGACGTCTTGATCGAGCCGATCGTGCGGTACGAGGGGACGGTGGCGCGGCTGATGGGAGACGCGGTGCTGGCCTTCTTTGGAGCGCCCATTGCGCACGAGGACGACCCGGAGCGGGCGTGCCGGGCCGCGCTGGAGGTCGTCGAGGGGGCGCAGGCATACGGGGAGAGGTTGGAACGGAAGCGGGGCGTCAGGGGCTTCGACGTGCGGGTGGGGATCAACACGGGGCTGGTGGTGGTGGGGGAGGTGGGGTCGGACCTACGGGTGGAGTACACGGCGATGGGGGATGCCATCAACCTCGCGGCGCGGATGGAGAGTGCCGCGGAGCCAGGGACGATCCTGATTACGGAGGAGACGCACAAGCTCGTTGCGCCTCAGTTTGAGATGGAAGCCTTGGGGCCGGTGGAGGTGAAGGGGAAGGCGGAACCGGTGTCCACCTATCGGGTGCTGAAGGCGAAGCCTGCGCCGGGCAAGGCGCGGGGTATCGCGGGGTTGGAGTCACCCCTGGTGGGAAGGGAGGAGGAGTTCGAGGCCCTTCGGCAGGCCTTGGAGCGACTGGAGGCGGGCGTGGGCGGCGTCGTCACGATTGTGGGGGAGGCGGGGATCGGCAAGTCGCGCTTAGTGGCGGAGCTGCGGAGGCGAAGGGCGACGCACGGGCGAACGGGCTCCGCCCGTCGCCTTGGGTGGGTGGAGGGGCGCTGTCTGTCCTACGGCACGTCGGTAGCCTACCTGCTGTGGTTGGATGTGCTGCGGGGGCTGCTGGGCGTGACCCCCGACGAGGCTCCGGCGCAAGTGCTGGATGTGTTGACGGAGCGGGTGGAGGCTCTTTGTCCCGATTCATTCGAAGAGGTGTACTCGTCCCTAGGCGGCCTCATGTCGCTGCCCCTGGAGTCGGCGGCTCAAGGCCTCGTAGAAGGCCTGGATGGCAGGCAGCTTAGGGCCAAGACCTTCGGTGCGCTAAAGATGATGCTGGGATCTGCTGCCGAGGATCAGCCACTGGTGGTCGTGTGCGAGGATCTCCACTGGGCTGATCCGACCTCCGTACTGGTGTTGGAACACGTGCTAGCTCTGACGGACCGCGTTCCGCTCTTGTTCGTCTGCGTGTTTCGCCCGAGGAGGGAGCACGGGTCGTGGCGCCTGCGAGAGACGGCCGGTCGTGATTATGGTCATCGTCACACGGACCTTTGGCTGAAGCGCCTCGGCGCGGAAGAGAGCGCGACGCTGGTGGGCAATCTGCTACGCTTGGAGGCCTTGCCGCGGGACCTCAGGGATCGGATTCTCGATCACGCGGGGGGCAACCCGTTCTACGTCGAGGAGATCATTCGTTCCTTGATTGACGAAGGCGCGATCGTGCGGGACGAGGTCAGCGGTCGCTGGGAGGCGACAAAGGATGTGGAGGAGATTCCGATCCCCGATACCCTGCACGGCGTGCTGATGGCGCGCATCGACCGGCTGCAGGCGGAGACGAAGCGGGTACTGCAGATGGCGTCGGTGATCGGGCGGGTCTTCCTGTACCGGGTGCTTGCCGCTATTGCTGAAGAGGAGCGCGAGCTCGACGAGCGGCTTCTGAACCTCCAAAGGGAAGAGATGATCCGGGAGCGGGCTCGGTTGCCTGAGCTGGAGTACATCTTCAAGCACGAGTTGACACGGGAGGCGGCGTACAATGGGCTGCTGAAGAAAGAGCGTCTGGCCTTCCACCGGCAAGCGGGGGAGGCATTGGAGCGGCTCTTCTCAGAGCGCCTGGTGGAACAGATGGGGCTCCTGGCCTACCATTATGAGCGGGCCGGGGACACGGACAAGGCGATACACTACCTACTGAAGGCGGGCGATCGGGCTCGCACCATGTACGCCCACGAGGAGGCCATCGACTACTACGAGCGGGCGCTGGCGTTCATGAGGGCTGAAGAGGACGACGAGCGTGCAGCTCGGACGTTGATGAAGATGGGGCTAGCTCACCACAGTGCCTTCGACTTCAAGCGCTCACGACGCTCATATGAGGAAGCCTTCGCCCTGCTGGAGCAGGTCAGGGAGAGGGAGCCGGATGCGGTGCCGCCTGCGCCCCACGCCTTGCGAGTCCCCTGGTCCGAGCGACCGACCCTCGATCCCGCGCTGGCCGGGGATGTGAGTTCTGTCGAGCTCGTCCGACAGCTCTTTGCCGGTTTGGTGGCCTTGAGCCCGGAGTTGGATGTGCTGCCGGACGCGGCGCAGAGCTGGATCGTGCGCCAAGGTGGGCGTGAGTACGTCTTCCGCCTGCGCGACGATGTCCGCTGGAGCGACGGCAACCCTGTCACAGCCGGCGACTTCGAGTATGCCTGGAAGCGTGTGCTCAATCCGGTCACCGATTCCCAGAGTGCCAATCTGCTCTACAACATCGAGGGTGCCCGGGTTTTCCACCGGGGTGAGGTATCTGATCCTAGTCGAGTGGGCGTGCGAGCCAAGGACGACCTGACGCTGGCAGTGGACCTGGAGGCACCCACGGGGTATTTCCTCCAGTTGCTGACTCACACTGTTACCTTCCCTGTGCCCCGACACGTAATCGAGAGGCACGGGGAGGCTTGGACGGAGGCGGGAAACATGGTTGGCAACGGGTCATTCAAGTTGGCGGGCTGGGAGCGTGGTCGCTCGATCGTGCTCGCAAGAAATCCCCACTACCATGGGCGATGCACCGGGAACGTCCAAAAAGTGGAGCTCCCCTTCGCCAGGGACGACGAACACTCTCTGAGGATGTACGAGGCGGGTGAGGTTGACTACTTCGAGCAGTACTCGCAGCTTCCAGAGGTCATAGACCGAGTCCGGGCCTTCCACGGCGAGGAATACGTGACGGGACCGGGGCTGACGACCTGGTACTTGGGTTTCAACGTTAGGCGCCCTCCATTCGACGATGCCCGGGTGCGGCGTGCGTTTGGGCTTGCCATTGACCGGCACAGGCTGCCCGAAGTGGGCAGGGACAGCGGCTTGGAGCCGGCGACAGGAGGCCTCGTCCCGCCAGGGATGCCAGGCCACTCGACGGGTATTGGCTTGCAATATGACCCTAAGAGGGCGCGCCAGTTGCTGGCCGAGGCGGGCTGCGCGGAGGGCCGTGGCTTGCCGGCCGTCAGGGGGATGGGCCCACATCGCGGGCTGCAATGGCTGCGAGGGGTCCTGGAGACGCAATGGCGGGAAACCCTCGGCGTGGAGATCGAGTGGGAGGCGATGGAATGGACGGCGTATCTGGAGAAGCTGTATTCCGAGGGGCCTGCTGAGTTGTTTCTCCTTGGTTGGGAGGCCGACTTCCCCGATCCCGACAATTTCCTCAGGGCGAGCCCCCACCGATCTCTCACCGGCTGGCACAATCAAGCCTACGACCAGCTGGTCGAGAAGGCTGCAAGCTTGATGGACCAGGCGAAGCGGGTCAGGCTGTACCGGCAAGCGGACACGATTCTGATGGAAGAGGCACCCATCGTGCCTCTGGCCTACAAGCGCGCGCAACTGCTAGTGCAGCCTTGGGTCAGGGCATTCCCCATCTCACCAATAGGGGGCGAGTCGTGGAAGGACGTCGTGATCGAGTGGCACTGAGCCAACGCGCGCCAGGGTTGGTGAACGAATGAGAAACCGCCAGCGACCACGTGCCAATGACCAAAGCCGAATGATAAGTGACAGATGGCGAAGCGGATCTGAAAGGTCGTGGGGATGAAATGATAGGCCCATGGCCGGCGAGACATCTCGGAGGCAAGTGATGGAGTGCCCAGAATGTGGTCATGATTGCCTGGTCGACTACGCCTTCTGCCCCATGTGCGGTAGCGGGCTGACGCCCGCATGTCCGCAGTGCGGCTTCGCCGCTTCGCCCGACTTCGCCTTCTGCCCGCGCTGCGGCACGCCGGTGGTCGGCGAGAACAGGGCAAACCCGACTCTCGAACGGTTGATGCGTATGGCGCCCACGGGCTACGTTGACCGGGTATTGGCCGCCACGAGAGAGGCCGATGGCGCGCGCCGCAGGGTCACCATTCTGTTCTGCGACGTGAAGGGGTCGACGGCGATGGCGGAGGCACTGGACCCCGAGGACGTGATGGAGATCATGGACGGGGCGTTCGACGTCTTGATCGAGCCGATCGTGCGGTACGAGGGCACGGTCGCCCGGCTCATGGGGGACGCGGTGCTGGCGTTTTTTGGAGCGCCCATCGCGCACGAGGACGACCCGGAGCGAGCGTGCCGGGCGGCGCTGGAGATCGTCGAGGGCGCGCGGGCGTATGGAAGAAGGCTGGAGGAGGAGCGAAGCATCAGGGACTTCGACGTGCGGGTCGGGATCAATACCGGGCTCGTGGTGGTGGGAGAGGTTGGATCTGACCTGCGGGTGGAGTACACGGCGATGGGGGACGCCATCAACCTGGCGGCGCGGATGGAGGGAGCGGCAGCGCCGGGGACTG
>JASFVD010000052.1:0-9998 GCA_050050015.1 Anaerolineae bacterium
CGGGTTAGTGGCAATCACGATCGGGGCTCTCCTCCAGGTTGGTCTCGCCCACCGATGACCCGGGGGTTCGGGGGGTTCTGCTGATCTGAATGCAGTGTCGATAGGACACACGCTCCATGGACCTAGCTGACCACATCGAGCACCTCTTGTGTAGCCGTCGCGCTCCGGACTTGCCGGAGGAGTTCGTCCTGCCCCACTACAGCGCCTATTCCATAGCCAACCTTGCCGCTACGGTTGCCCGGATACTCGGCGTAACGGTGGAAGGGGTCGCTCCACCACTTCCTGAGCATCTGTGGAGTGAGATGACCCGCGACGTGACATCCGTCGTCCTGCTAATCCTGGATGCCGTCGGCTATCGCCAGCTCAAGCGCTTCCTTGAAACCCAGCCCTCCGTGTTTAACGATCTGATCTCCAAGGGAAGCTTTGTCCCTGTCAGCTCAGTCTTTCCGTCGACCACGGTCTCAGCGCTGACGTCGATCTGGACCGGGCAGCCTCCCCTGGCCCACGGACTTCTGGGGACCAAGCTGCTGCTGCCTAAGCAGGGTGTGCTTGCCAATTTGCTGAGAATGGCACCGGCCATGTACACGCTGGGTGGCAGACTCGACGCCTGGGGCTGGGAGCCAGACGACTTCATCAGCGTCCCCACCTTGGCGCAACGACTGAGCTCTGGCGGGATAAGGACGGTGGCGCACACCCGTCGGTCATACATCAGCAGTGCCCTCACGCGCATCTTCTTGCGAGGCATGGGGGAGTTGCGCGGCTACGTCGGCCTCAGCGACCTGTGGGTCAATCTCCGTCGCACCATGACCTCTCGTGACCGGCAGCAACCTCACTTCATCGATGTCTATTGGGGCGGCGCGGACAAAGTCGGCCACGTGTACGGGCCGGAGGGTGAGTATGCTCCCGCCGCCCTGCGCCACCTTGCCCGCTCGATGGAGAAGGAGTTCCTGTCCGACCTTCCCCCGGAAGCCAGAGAGGGGACCCTCCTCATCGTCACCGCGGATCACGGGCAGATAGCGACGCCGGCCGACCAGATCGTACGCCTGCCTGACCATCCGACGCTGTGGGACGTGCTGCTGTTGCCCCCTGCCGGCGAATCCCGGGCTGCCTACTTGTACGTGGCGCCTGGGGAGAGGGAACGGGTTGCAGACTATGCGAAGACACGACTCAGCGATCGCTTTGCGCTACTCGATACGGAACGGGCTGTGGAAGCCGGCCTCTGGGGTCCTCCCCACCATCTGACACCGGCAAGTCGGGCCAGGCTAGGAGACCTGCTGCTGATCGCCAGGGGGGGCAGTCGCCTGACGGCGAAGAGCGAGAGGGAAGACAAGGGCTCCCTGCGCGGCCACCACGGTGGTCTGACGGCCGACGAGATGCTCGTGCCTCTGTTGATGGTTCGGATGGATGATCTCTAGGGAGGTCGCCGGACGCACACGACCTGGTACGTCACCGCTTGCGGTCGAGAAGTCGCTGCGCCATCTGATGCAGGCCTCGCGCGGGCCCTTCCGTAAGATCCGCGTCTTCAAGGGCGCTCAGCGCCAGGTCGTAGTGGTGTCGAGCCAGCTTCTCAGCGTACGCGCGGCTGCCCGCCTCCTCCAGAAGGCGTGTGATCCTCGTCACATCCCCCTCTGAGGTCTCACCTCGCGCCAGCACCGAGCGCAGCTCGCCGCTCTTCTCCATCCCATGCAGGAGGGGCAGCGTCTTCTTTCGACGCACAATATCTGCCCCAACGGGCTTTCCGGTCACGCTTGGGTCCCCCCAGATGCCCAGGACGTCGTCCTGCATTTGAAAGGCCAGTCCCGCGTGATGGCCAAACGACCTGAGACACTCACGCTGAGACCGTGGCGCACCGGCGACAAGAGCTCCGACCTCACACGAACAGGCCACCAGGGCCGCCGTCTTTCCCTCAATCATGGCCAAGTACTCATCGACGGAGACGTCGTCGCGTGCTTCGAAGCCGATGTCAAGGTACTGGCCGCCCGTGAGACGCACGCACGTCTCGTTGAACAGCTGCAGGGCGTGGACCACCGTGTCCGCGTCGACCCCCCTGTCGGACAACCGGAGCATGGCCAACTGTGCTATGGAGAATAGTGTATCCCCGGCGTTGATGCCCTGGGCCTCACCCCATATCGACCAGACAGACGGTTTCCCTCGCCGGACTTCATCCTGATCCTCAATATCGTCGTGGATGAGGCTGAAGTTGTGCAGCAGCTCAATGGCAGCCGCTGCCGGAACGGCCTCTGGCCACCGCCCGCAGCATCCTTCGCACGCAAGAAGACACAGTACGGGCCGCAGCCGCTTTCCAGACTGGCCGTCGCGAGGCTGATAAGCTTTGTCGACCCAGCCGAGGTGATAACGGAGGAGATCAATAAGATGACCGGTACCCGGGTCAACCGCGTGCAGGACGGCACGCATCTCATCCTCGACCGATGGCAGGAATCGATCGACGAACGCTGTCAGGAGATCCATTCCGGTCTCCGAATTCCCCCTAGCCCCTACCGCGGCGCTGTCAACCTATCGGCCGCCACCCATCGGCCCTCGCGAGCCTCATACAGCACAGGTGCCTCCTGCAGAGCTGCTATGTCCCGAGATCCAGTGGCAAACATGGCCGCCCGCAACTGGTTGATCAAGATACCAGCTAGATCTGCTGCCGATGAAGCCGACTCGGCGGCCGCTTGCAGGAAGGGTCGTGCAACGCCGCAGGCGTCCGCGCCCAGGGCGATCGCTTTAGCGACGTCGATGCCATGACGTATCCCCCCGCTAGCCAAGAGGGAAACCTCAGGCGCTCCTAGTCTTGCCATCCTCAGGCTCTCCGCGGTGGGAATGCCCCAGTCCTCGAAGGCAGACGCGACCGCGCGCCCACGGTCCGCCGAGGCACGGTGCATCTCTACCTGGCTCCAGGACGTACCACCGGCCCCAGACACATCTATAGCGGCGACCCCGGCTGAGGCAAGCTGACGGGCCACGTCCGCGGAGATTCCAAACCCGACCTCCTTCACCACCACTGGCACATCCAGAGCCCGACAGACGTCGCCGATCCTGGTCAACAGTCCGGCGAAGCGCGTATTTCCCTCCGGCTGCAGTGCCTCTTGGAGCGGGTTGAGGTGGAGGACCAGGGCGTCAGCCTCGATCATCTCGACCGCCCGGCGGCACTCGTCCGCTCCATAGCCGTAGTTCAGCTGTACGGCTCCCAGATTGGCAAACAGCAGGATGCTGGGCGCAACGTGCCGCACCTGGTAGGTGCTCGTCAGCGCTGGCTCCTCGATGGCTGCGCGCTGGGAGCCCAGCCCCATACCAATACCTGCCCCTTGCGCGGCCTCCGCCAGGCGACGATTGATGGTCTCGGCGTAAGGCGTGCCTCCCGTCATGGCGGAGATGATCACCGGTGCCGCCAGGCGCTTCCCCAGCATCTGTGTCGACGTGTCAACAGACTGGAGATCAAGGTCGGGCAGCGCGCTATGGATGAGGCGGTACCTTTCGAGGCCGGTGCTGACGCGGTTGAACTCGACGTCCTCTTCCAGATTGATTCGCAGGTGTTCGGACTTCCGTGCCTGATGCATGGGTATCTACGCGTAACTCGGTGAGCCCTTGCGTGTTATCATGAGCGGTATGATACTCGCACCATATTGGATTGTCAACCGCCTACACAAGCGTTTGACAAAAATCACACCGCGAGTAGAATAGGACGGCACCGACATGGATCGAGAACTACAAAGGAGGTAACGCAATGGCCGACACACTAGAGGACATCCGCAGCATCGTCGTTGATCTCTTGGGCGTGAAACCAGAAGAAGTGACTCGCGACGCCAATTTCCGCGAAGACCTGGGCGCGGACTCCCTTGACCTCGTCGAGTTGATCATGGAGTTTGAGGACACCTTCGGCGGAACCATTTCGGACGAGGAAGCACAACAGATCGAGACCGTGGGCCAGGCTGTCGACTACATCGAGCAGCGAATGAAGAGCCAGTAAGTGAGTTCATCGTCGCTCGAGGGAGCGCACTGAGAGTCGGATAGACAGCTCAGCAGATCTCCCGCCATTGCCCAACCGGACAGGCCATCGGCATGTGCCGATGGTCTTTTGCTGAGGCCAAGCTGAGTTCGAAGCAGAGGAGGACTGGCGTATGGAGTGTAACATAAGTCAGAACAGGTCAGACTGCACGTGTACGTATGAACCCTGCTCGCGAAAGGGGAAGTGTTGTGAGTGCATTCAATACCACTGGCGACACAAGGAGCTGCCCGGCTGCCTCTTCCCGCCCGACGCGGAAAGCACCTATGATCGTTCCCTCGCTCACTTCATCCGCATCTACAGCTAGTACCGAATAGAACGTATTCCATTCACCCAGCCGCTTCTGATGGGTTCCGGGGACGTGAGTGTCGCAGCTTGTTGCCTGTCCTGTCACAGGGCCGACCGAGGGAGAACGCGGGCGCTGTAGTAGCGGCTGGGTCCACTTCTGCCAGGGCCGTGAAGGGCACCTGAGAAGATGACCATTCCCGAGAATGCCCCGAGATTGCAGTCGCTTCGTCCCCCCTTTGCCTCCCACACCTCAAACTCGCGCGGAATCGTTGCTGATCAAGAGAGTGGCTCAATCCGCGCTCTTGCGCTATAATATGAGCCTTGATGGCGTCTGTAAGAGTTGAGACGCACCATCCCCTACCGTTACTTGACGCACCCAGACTCAGGAGCGAATCAATGCCAAGCAAGGAACACGTCGCAACGCGCATCCGCTGGATCCTACTCCTCGCACTGGTGTCAGGACTTCTACTGACCACCGACACCCTGGCCCAAACGAAGAATCTCTACTGGAAGCGCTTCGACGTCAACATCACGGTCCTCGACAATGGCGACTTCGTCGTCGAGGAGGTTCAGGAAATCGCCTTCACAAGCGGACAGTTCCACTTTGGCTACCGCAACATCCCGATGGACCGGCTTGAGGACATCACGGACGTCACCGTCTGGGAGGGCAATCGCCAATACAAGCAAGGGTATGGCGGAAGCTACGCATACCAGACGTCCATCGATGACGGAGATTTCCAGATCAGGTGGTACTTCCCCTACACCTCGAACTCATCTCATACGTTCACTCTTCGCTATACGGTCAAAGGTGGTCTCCGCTATTACGATGGTGGGGATCAGCTCTACTGGAAGGCGGTGTACGCCGACCGCGACTTCCCCGTGCGGGATTCTACGGTGACTGTCAGGCTGCCCGACGAGGCAAGAGCTGAGCCGGTCGCCGCCTACGACACGCAGGCATCCGTGAGCGGCCAGGGAACCAACACCGTGACGTTCCGCGCGCAGGAGACCGTCGACTCAGGGCAGGAATTCGAGGTGCGCGTCCAGTTTCCCCACGGTATCGTCGGAGGCTCGAAACCGGGATGGCAGGACGCCTACGATCGCAGGGCAACCTGGGAAGAGAAGTATGAGGATCTGGCAAACCTCGGACTCGGCGCCCTCGGCGCGGTGCTCCTTGTTGGAGGCCCGCTGTCGCTGCTACTGCTTTGGTACACGCGAGGACGCGACCCTGAGGTGTCCCTACCCGCAGAGTATATATCCGAGCCCCCGTCTGACGATCCGCCGGGCATTGCCGGCACGCTGGTGGACGAGAAGGCCGATATGCAGGATATCATCGCCACGTTGGTTGACCTGGCACGCCGCGGCTACCTGCAGATTAAAGAGGATCGAAAGCGAGGTTTCTTCACCACCAGCAATTTCGACTTCACGTTCCGCCGCACGGACAAGAGTCTCAGCGACTTGCTGCCGTATGAGGAACAGCTTCTCCGGGACATCTTTGAGGGCCGTAACTCCCGGTCCATGTCCGACCTGCGCAACGAGTTCTATCAAGCTATCCCGGGGATCAAACGCAAGCTCTACGATCAGACTGTCAAGCGCGGCTACTTCACCGGAAGCCCGAACAAGGTTCGGAAGCGCTACGCGGGACTCGGCGTGGGCTTGCTCGTGATCGTGTTCGCCTTTGGCGTCGTCAGCGCCAGCCTTCTTGTGCCGTACGCCGGCAACATCATCTGCCCCTTCGTTGGAGTTGGCGTTACGGCCATCGGCTTTGCTGTCATGGGCCAGTGGATGCCAGCCAAGACGCGCTCGGGGGCCGAGCAGGCCGCTCGCTGGGAGGCTTTCAAACGCTACCTTACCGACGTAGAGCGCTATACGAATCTCAGCGAGGCCACAGATCAATTCGATCGGTACCTGCCCTACGCCATCGCTCTGGGTGTGGACCGTACTTGGGTCCGAAAGTTCTCCCAGGTTGAGGATACTCCTGTACCAATACCCGTCTGGTACCTTCCGATGCCCAGGCCAGGGTATTCAGGAGGGGCACGGTCACCGGGTATGGGCCAGACGGCGGCTGGGCGCCGATCGGCACCGTCGCTGCAGGGCATGTCCGACGGCCTCTCCGGCGGTCTGCAGAGCATGTCCGATGGCCTGACCGCCATGCTCAACTCGGCCGGCAGCACCCTGTCCAGCCAGCCCAGCAGTTCCGGTGGTGGCG
Source organism: Anaerolineae bacterium (assembly GCA_050050015.1). Classification (GTDB taxonomy): domain Bacteria; phylum Chloroflexota; class Anaerolineae; order B4-G1; family B4-G1; genus SKLM01. The sequence continues at coordinate 6,501 of JASFVD010000052.1, forward strand.
GCGGGTTCTCCGGAGGCGGCTTCTCCGGTGGAGGTGGAGGGGGCGGCGGTGGCGGAGGCGGCTTCGGATAGGAGACCAATGTCAAGCGGAGTGGTCATACGCTAGGAGATAACACGCATGAACACGGGCAAGACTATCGGCATCATTCTCATCGTCGTCGGCATAGGCATTTGCGTCGTTGCAGGTGCCTGGCTGCTCGCCAGTGCCGCCGGGCCGGAGAGCCGGCTGCAGCTCTCGGGAGCCCTCTTGGGGGCCGCTCTCGCCTTCATTCTGGCTGCTCCCGCCGTTGGCGTCGGCGTCTACCTCCTTGTGCGCGGGCAGCGCGAAGCCGCTGAGATGGCCGAGGTGGAGAAGGAACAGAAGCTCCTGGGAATGATCCAGACACAGGGAGAGATCTCCATTTCAGAGGCCGCGATCGAGTTGGACGTCGATCGCAGTCAGGTCGAGGACTGGATCTATGATCTAGTCGACAAGCGGCTCTTTGCTGGGTACGTGAACTGGGATGAGAGGATGCTCTACTCGCGCGATGCAAGCCAGATGCGTGGCCAGAACCGCTGTCCGAACTGCGGTGGCGAGGTGGAGTTGGCCGGCAAGGGCGTGATCAAGTGTCCCTACTGCGGGGTGGAGATATTCCTATCGGACTAGGGCTCCACAAACGGGGGAGGCATCCCAGGCGCCAGGTCTCGTGTTGAGCGCATCGAGCCAGTCGGCGCTGACCGCAGACGAGCCGCGGGCGAGCAACTTCTTCTCGTGCTGTCCGTATACAAGGATAGGCCCCTCAAGGAGAGGGGAAAGGAAGGGAGGGATCGATGGACGACATCTACGAAAAGGTAGAGAGCCAGCGCAACGCACTGGAGAGGCTCATTGACAGAATTCCGGGGTGGAGCGGGTACCAGGAGCGCCAGAAACGCCGCCAGGCTGACAAGCTGCTGCGGGAGACGCTGGGCACGAAGCTGAGGGAACAGCGCCAGCGGCTTGATGCGGGCCAGAAGGAGCTGCTCTCACATGGTAGGCTGGACCTTGTCGATGACGTCGAGAGCGCCGTGACCCAGCTCAAGACGTTCACCGATCGGATACGGTTTGCCAGCTACGGATACGCTGGGCTCTTCGACCCCGTGAAGATCAGGGAGAATGAGCTGAATCAGTTGTACGCGTTCGACGAGGCACTGATGGACTACGTCGAACGTCTGGACACCGCCAACGATCATCTACATCAGGCAATCTCAGAAGGCCAAGGATTGGAGGAGACACTCGACGTCATTCAGGACATCGTTCGAGAGGCGAACGCCACCTTCGACCGTCGAGAGCACCTAATCCTGGAGAGTGAGTAGAAAAACCCTGGGCACCCGCCGGATCCTCTGATCCGACAGGTGAAGGCATAGGGCTGCCACATAGGCAAGGATTCAGGAGGATACAGACATGGCACGTGTCTTCGACATTGTAGAGTTTGTTGATGAGACAGGCTCGGAGATAGTCCACCGCATTCCAGAGCGCGGTTCGGGGGACTTCCGCATCGGCTCGCAGGTTATCGTTCGAGAGAGTCAGTCCGCGGTCTTTTTCCGCGACGGCCACGCCCTGGATACGTTTGGCCCGGGTCGTCATACGATCACCACGGCAAACATCCCGCTGTTGGTCAACCTCATCAGCAAGGCGTTCTCCGGGCAAACTCCGTTCAAGGCTGAGATGTACTTCGTCAGTCTTCGGGAGTTTACGGATCTAAAATGGGGTACACCTACGCCGATTACCATCAAGGACCCGGAACTAGGAATGGCAAGGGTCCAGGCGCGGGGCACGTACGCGCTGCAGGTAGTGGACCCCCAGCTCTTCGTGAACAAGCTGGTCGGTACGCAGGGACTGTACCGCACGGCCAACATCAAAGACTTCTTCCGTTCCATCATCCTCACCAAGCTTTCCGACCTGGTTGGAGAAGCTGGCAGGAGCGTGATTGAAATCGCAGCCATGACGGAGGAGATCGTCGCCAGCGTTCGTGCCAAGGCTGCTGAGGACTTCGCGTCCCGCGGCGTCACTCTGACGTCCGTGTACTCCGAGTACATCGGCCCGACGGAGGAGACCGCCCAGGCGATAGACGAGCGGGCGGCCATGGGCGCGATCGGCGACATGCAGGCCTACATGCAGTTCCAGGCGGCGCGTGGGATGCGCGATGCAGCTCAGCAGCCCGGTGGTGCGGCAGGCACGGGTGTCGGCTTGGGCGCGGGTGTCGGTATGGGAGCGGCGATGGCCCAGATGATGTCGCAGAGCATGCAGCCCGGGCAACAGCCCCAGCAGGCTGGAGGCCAAGCAGCAGCTCCGCAGACGGCCGAGGGGATCCAATCTATGCTCGACAGCCTAGACACGCGGCTTATGAACGGCGAGATAAGCGAGGATCTCTACAATCAGCTCCGTACGAAGTGGGAGGGGAAGCTCGAGGAGCTGAAGTAGATCTCCGGCAAAGCTGTGGCAGTGCAATCAAGGGTGAGGTCACCTATGGCTGAGGAGCAAACAAACGAGCAACGTGCCGAGAGGCAACAGAGCGCCGAGGACGCGTGGCGCGAGGTCGGCAGACAGTTCGAGGCCCTTGGAGAGAGTCTCTCCACGGCTTTCCGCGCGGCGTGGGAGCGCGAGGAGACACAGCAGCACGTGCGCTCGATGCAGGCCGGACTGGAGAAACTGGTCGATAGGGTGGATCGCGCGGTGAAGGAAGCCGCTGAGTCCCGGGAAGGGCGTAGACTGCGCGCCGAGGCCGAACAAACGGCTGAATCGCTCCGCCACGCGGGAGAACAGACCTGGCAAGAGGTACGCCCTGAGCTCCTCAACGCCCTGACGAAGGCCAACGCTGAGCTCCAGAGATTCATCGATGAGCTGGAGCAGAAGCAGACATCGGGCGGCCGGCCGCAAGGAAGCGCGAGCGACGCGGACAGCGAAGGATAACTAGCAGCCCAAGAGGATTACCATGGACCCAAGACGAAGGCGGGATCTACTTGGCGGACTGTTCCTACTGCTCCTCGGTGCCTTGATCCTCGCGACCCAGCTTCTGCCCGGGATCCATATTCCACTTACCTGGCCGTGGATCTTCATAGGGTTGGCGCTGCTCCTGCTCTTCATCGGCCTCGCTACCGGCGTCCCGGCCATGGCGATTCCGGCGTCCATCGTCGGCGGCCTGGGCGGGATCTTCTACTACCAGTCGGTCACCGGGGACTGGGACAGCTGGGCATACATCTGGGCCCTCATCCCTGGTTTCGTGGGCCTGGGTGTGGTCGTCTCAGGGCTCATCGGCGGAGAGGCAGCCGGCGAGGTGCGAGCGGGCGGGTTGCTGATGCTCATCAGCCTGGTCATGTTCGCCTTCTTCGGCTCCGTGTTCGGCGGGCTGGGTATGCTCGGGGAATACTGGCCCCTCCTGCTCATCCTGCTCGGCCTTCTGCTCCTGGTGCGCCCTCTGCTCGCTCGGCGCTAAGGATCGGGGCCCGCCTGATTTCACGTCGCCGCAATGGTCGTCTCGCG
>JASFVD010000053.1:0-9986 GCA_050050015.1 Anaerolineae bacterium
CAGACGTGGATAGTCCAGGGGAGAGTGTTAGGGTAGAGATAAGGTACCTGTCTGCCACAAGGGATCGAACCGGGCGGAAGAACGATAACGTGGGTTTCCGCCAGGGCGCAACGCTGCAGGACGTGGCCAGGTGGCTCGATCGGCAGTACGGCATCTCAGTTCCGGGATCGCAGGTGATGGCTACCTTGAACGGGAGAGGATGGAAACAGTCGCCGTCAGGCTTGAACACGCAAGTCAGAGACGGTGACGTCATTGCGCTGTTTCCCCCGATAGCCGGGGGCTGAGAGGTCAGCTAGGGGATACGGGTTTTTCTGAAGCCTACCGTACCAGGGGGGATCGTTGACGAGGCGGTTTGTCGACCAGGTTGCCGTAGTGACAGGCGGAAGCCGCGGCATCGGTCGCGCCATCGCCCGGGCGTTGGCGTGCGAGGGAGCTTCCGTTGTTGTTGCCTCCAGGAGTGAAGGTCGTGGGCTGGCCACGGAGCAAGCTCTGCGCGACCAGGGCGGCGAAGTCAAGTACATCCAGACGGATGTCACGCAGCGGGATCAGGTCCAGCGTATGATTCGCATGACTCTCGAACGCTTTGGCGACCTCAATGTATTGATCAACAACGCTGGAGTGCACGATAAGGCCCCGTTTTGGGAGGAATCAGAGGCACTGTGGCATCGCATGTATCGGGTCAATGTGCTGGGGACCGTGCTCCCATCTCAGGCGGCAGTGCGACACATGAAGGATTCGACAGGGGGCGCCATCGTGCACATCGGGTCGAAGGCTGCCGTGGTCGGGGAGCCGGGCCATGCCGCGTACAGTGCCTCCAAGGGAGCTGTCGTCGCTCTAACAAGAGCTATGGCGGTTGAGTTGGCTCCCTACTCCATTCGGGTCAACGCGGTCTGTCCTGGTCCCGTGGTGACTGATATGTTGTTGGGGGATGTCCCCACCGAGGAGGGGCGCGAGGAGCTCGCCGGCACGGCCCCACTGAGTCGATTGGGACAACCTGAGGATATCGCCAGCGCCGTCTTATACCTCGCTTCCTCGGACAGCGACTGGTGCACCGGTCAGGCGCTCAGCGTCGATGGTGGGCTGTCGATCCTGAAGTGACGCACCGCTGCGGTTATTCCTGCCCTCCCATCGGAGCCTGCAATGTGCAGTCCTTCAATCTCCCTTGAGGCGAGCTGGTCGCTTCTGTCTCTGACGCTGACGGTAACCCGGTGCCTCTCCCCTCCGCGCGTCTCTAGGACCCGGTCTGACCGTGCAGGCTGCGTGTGTGCGCTCCGCTGGGACACGCAGAGCGGCCCGGTGCGAACCTCTCCAAGGCCGCGCTCACGTAGCTGTCTGGGCCTGTAAGGAGCGCGTCTCGGTCACGTGCCTGGCGATGCGGGCGTCAAGCCGAGGAGTGGACACTGGCGTCCTTGCTCGGGGAGGTCTGGCGCAAGACGCTACAGCGGACGCGGCTGTCCTCTCTGCCGGCGCAGTACGATCAGCGTGAGGTCGTCCGAGGGTGGGTTGTCGCCCACAAAGTCGGCCACGGCGCCAACGATCCGATCCAGTGTCTCCTGAGCTGAGACACCGTCATATGGGCGCAGGACAACGTCCCTTAGCCGATCCTCGCCGTAGAACTCGCCGTCGGGCGAGACAGCCTCCGTAACGCCATCAGTGTAGAGAATCATGCAGTCTCCGCCGAGCAGCGCGCTCTCGTGCTCGTGAAACTCGGTGTTCTCCAGTACGCCGAGGGCGATATCCCCTCGTTCGAGCTGCTCCAGCGTATGGGCGCCCTGTCGGAGGATGAGGGGGGGATGGTGCCCGGCGCTGGCGTAGACCAGTCTGCCCGTCTTCAGCGACAGGATCGCGTACAGCCCCGTGACAAACATCCCGTGCTGCGCGTCGGGTACCAGCAACTCGTTTACCCGTCCCAGAGCGGCGGCAGGGGAGCGTTCCTCGGCAGCCGCAGCGCGCATCAGCGTCCGGGTCAACGCCATGAAGAGCGCAGCGGGCATGCCTTTATCGGCGACATCGGCGATGACCAGGCCGAGTCGGCGGTCAGGTAGCTCAAACACGTCGTAGAAGTCGCCCGCAACCTGACGTGCTGCTCTCCACGTCACGGCCAGCTCCCAGCCAGGAATACTCGGGAGGTGCTCTGGCATGAATGTCTCCTGGATCTCCCGAGCCAGCTGGAGCTCTCGCTCTAGTCGTTCGCGCTCTGCCATCTCTTGCTGAAGGCGGTCGTTCTGCACGGCGAGAGCTGCTTGCTGGGCGATGCCGGTGATAATCTCCAGCCTTCGCTCGTCATAGCCGCCGCTCCGTCCACTTTCGCCGACGAGGAATACCCCGAGCACATCATTCTTCACCGACAACGGGACAGCCAGAATTGTACCTGTCATGCCCGACGGTTTCCCCTCAGGGTCCTGACCGAGACACAGGTCCTCAGTCACCTCAGAAGGCACACGGTCTTGAATCCGGTCAGCGTCATCCAGGACGACCAGCTCGTTCCGCTCGCGAACCGTGGCCAACAGGGGGAAGTCCCCGGGGGAGTATGCCTTGCCAGGCATCGACGTTTGATAGCCCTTTGCTGGCCGGAACACCTCCTCTTCGTCGCTCCAGAGCAGGATGGCACAGTGGTCGACGCCAACGAGCATCGGCGTAATCCTAACGATGGCCTCGAGGATTTCGTCCAGTTCATTCACACTGACGACGGCTTGGGCCACGTGGAGAAGCGCGGCCGAGACATACGCTTCTTCCTGCCGTGCCTCCAGCAGGCGTGCGTTCTCTGCGGCCGTAGCCGCCTGATAAGCGATGCCGCGCAGAATGGCCATCCGTTCGTCGCGCAACTCGTCCAGTTCGTATCCATCCTGCTCGTGCTGATAGTCGACCAGCAGGGCGCCTAACACCTCGCCATGGGCGAGCAATGGCAAGAGCAACGGGGATTCGAAAGCGTCGAGAGGCGGAGGAAGGGATTCAGATGCACCCGAAACTTGGCTGTCGACGGCAACCGGTTCCCTGGTGATGCGGAGCCTGTTGAAGGCAGGTACGTCGGCGGGCTCGATGCACAATCGATCAAGAGCCCGTTCTCGCTGTTCGCTGAGACCACAGGCGGCGACAGAGCCGAACGCTTCCTCTGCCTCATCCCACAGGAATATGGCGGACCGTTCGACGCCCACTAGCAGCGGCAGCAGGCGCACGACTGTGTCGAGTACCTCATCCAGAGTAGTCAGCGACTGCGTTGCCTCGGCGACCTGCAAGAGCACAGTCGAGATGTAGGCTTGTTCTTGAGCCCTCTGGTACAGCCGGGTGTTCTCTATCGCCACCGCCGCATAGCTGGCGAAGGCAGCCGTCATCGCCCGCGATTCAGGCCCATATCTGTTTGGGGTGCGATGAACCAGAGTCAAGAGGCCGAGGCGTCGCTCTCCCGCTCGCAGCGGAGCGGCTACGGCGGAGTAGTCAGGCCCGAATTCGAGTGTGGTCCCCAAGGGCTCTGGAGGAGCCTCTGGCACGCGCACGACGGGGGCCTCTGCGACCAGTGCCTGCCGAAGCCACGTGTTGCCCCCGGACAAGGAGTTGCTGACACACATGCCCTCGTCAGCGCCGTGAACAGCGGAGAGGCAAAGCGTCTCATCTCGAAGCAACCAGATGGCTGAGGCATCGCATGGGAGGAGCGAGCCCAGCCGGTCCAGGATGGCGTCCAGCACCTCGTCGAGCTCGATGCCGGCCGAAAGGAGCCCGGCCACGTCTCGCATGCTGTCGGCAACTTGTCGCCGCCATCGCTCCGAGCGATACAGGCTAGCGTTGCGGATGGCGATGGCGACGCTGTCGGCCAGTGCCTTGAAGAGAGTATGGTCGTCCTCGTCGAACGCTCCTCGGCGGTCGCTCTGCACGTCGAGGACACCCAGTACCTCATCGCCAAACACAAGCGGCATGGCCAGCTCAGCACGTGCGTCGACCGGCTGCGGGGCTAGACGGTGGTAGCGAGGATCGCTCTGCACGTCGTTGGCGAGCACGGCTTCTCCATGGCACGCAACCCAGGCCACGATTCCCTCTGAGTCCTTCAAGTCGCAGGCAGCCCTAAAGCCTTCCTCAGCACGTGCAGGTCCCGGGGGCCAGCCCGCGCGATAGACGATCTCCTTCTGACCGGGATCCAGGGTGAAGAGGTGCACGAAGGGGTAGCCGAACTGCTTGTGGATGAGCGTGACCACTTCCGTGAGCAGCTCGTCAAGATCGAGTATGGAGGCAACGACCCGGCTTACCTCCGCCACAACCGAGAGCTGTTCTGCGCGGAGGCGTAAGTCGCTGTAGAGACGTGCATCTTCAACAGCGATGGCGATTTGGTCCGCCAGCGCCCGCAGGACCAGGACGTCCGTCTCATCGAAGCGCTCTGCCTGGTCGCTCTGCACGTCAAGTACGCCAAGAATGCGATCCTCGACCTTGAGCGGCAAGGCTGCCTCGGACTTCGTTTCCGGGAGCACGTCGACGTAGCGGTAGTGGGGCTCCTGACTGACGTCGCCAGCCAGGATCTCCTGGCCGGTCTGGGCCACGCGTCCCACGATTCCCTGACCGATCGCCACCGACGGAGCAGAGGGTGACCTTAGTTCTTCGCCAGTATCTGACTGGACAGGTCCAGCGCTCGAGCGGCAGAGCAGGGTCTCCTGTTTCGGGTCCACCGTGAAGAGCGCTACGTAGTAGTATCCAAACGTGCGAAGGACAAGATTCACGACCCGATGGGCGAGCTCGTCGAGATTGAGGATGTTCGCGGCCTCCGCACTGACAGCCCGCACCACTGAAAGCTGCTCCAGTCTCCACCGCTCAACGGCGATCTGGTAGCTAGCTTGGAGGGCGGCCGCAGACTGAACGGCCAGACCTTCCAGCAGGGCAATATCGTCTTCATCCAGAGGCGCCTGTTCTGACCTATTCACCTCGAGGATGCCCAGGATGTCATCAGGGCCTTGGAGTGGGAGTGCGATGGACGTGTTCTCGATCAGGGCATGCTGATGCTCGAGGACGCGGCGCATAAGGGGCGATGGGGGCTCCGAATCGGTGATTGAGGCCTTGACGTCGGCCGGTGCATACGCCGCGCGGTTGAGCCAAAGCGCAGGCTCTCCGCCAGCTAGGTCCCATGCTGCCTTCAGGATGAGCTCACGCTGCTTGGCGATGTCCGGCTGGGTGACCAGCTCGTTCCCGAGAGCGAGAAGACGATGCCACTTGGGAGGTCTTGGCGTAGGCTGGTTCATGGTCAGCGGCGAGCACCGAGGTGAGCACCGTGCTCCGGTGGCCGAGAGTCACGGATCAACATGTGCCCTCTTTCCGTTTCACCAGCGTCAGCACGTTGCCATCCTCCGAGTCGAAGTCGAAGGTTACCTCATCCATGATCTGACGGATGAAGTACAGACCTAGCCCACCGCCTGTCCGATCTTCGAGATCGCCCTCGATGTCAGGTTCCGGCACCGAGCTAGGGTCGAAGGGCTTGCCGTAGTCGCGGAGCATGATGGTCAGGTCTCCGCCTTGAACGTGCTGGCTGCACTCAATCACGCCGGGGCCCTCCCCGCCGTAGGCGTGGTCGATGATGTTGGAGCAAGCTTCGTCAACGGCGAGGCGTACCTGGTAGGCCTTGCAGCGATCGAAGCCAGCCTCTTTGGCTCCCTCGGCGACAAACCGATCGATCGCTGCTAGGCTCTCGTACCGAGCGGGGAAGGTGCGAGTCCGTTCCTTATGCATAGAGACAAAGAAACGTGAAGCGTCTTAGGTGTGAGGACTGGCTTGACCTACGCTTCACGTTTCGGCTGCTGGGAAGTGTTTGGTGCTAGAAGCTGCCAACCGCGTCGATCTGCTCGTCGTAGAAGTCGAACAGAGCCACGAAACCGGCCAGATCGAAGGCTTCGTAGATGTGCTCCGGGACCTCGGTCAGGACCAGTCTTCCCCGGTTAAGTCGCTGGCAGGTCTTCTGCGTATCGATCAGGACTCGCAGGCCCGCACTGGAGACGAAATCGACATCGCTCATGTCGAGCACCAGCTTGTACTGCCCCTTGTCGGTCAGCTCGTTGAGTACCTCTGCCAAGTCCGGCGCGGTGGCGCTGTCGATCCGACCAGATACCTCGACCACGGCGCAGCGCTTGAACTCTCGTGTAGTCATTTCCATCGTAGCCTCCTTGTCAGGTGCAAGCTTGACGTCTCTCAATCGATGCGATTATATCACGGTGTCTGGCGGCAAACAAGGAGCCCTGATCCACGCACCTTCCTGGCTACTGGCGCCTCCTTAGCCCTGGTCGGCCCCAGCAGTTCCCAGCACAGTTTCTCTCTCCTCTGGGGCGCTTCCTTGACTTCCGGGTGTCGGCGCCTATAATGTCTGCGCGATGTTCTCGTTGAGCAACAAGAGGATTGATCTCCGCGCACTGCGGCGACAGGTTCCCCTGAAGGCCTTGTCACACGTGCACCCCATCCTCCTCCTGCAGGTGGCGGTAGGTTTCTCGCAGGTGCTGAATGGAAGCGCGGCCCAGCCGGAAGCTGTGGCGCGTGCGTTGATCCTGGATGGCCAGCAGCGGCTGCGCGTGCTGCGCCAGGCAGCACCTCATCTTGATCTGTCGTTGAGTCGACTGTTGGGCAGGATCTGCTCGAGCGAGAGGTCTGAGGATCATCTCTCCGACGAGGAGAGCGCCGTCCAGGCCATGCTTGAGATGTGCCTGGGATTGATGATCCGGTGGCTGTCCAAGAAGGATGATCAATCCTATTCACACCCACCCGATGCGGGCATCGGCCTATTGTTCCCCTCTGAGCTTCTCCTACACCCTTGCCTCGCTTTTCCCCACCTTCTGTTCAAAGCGCGATCGTGTCCCACCTCATAGTCTAGGAAGCATTCGAGATGCCGTAGCAGCTCCCGGGCCTCGATCTGGGAGCGAGGGACCCTACCTCACCGACTTGATCTTGAGTGCCTTCCTATTGGACGCTCGGACGCTTGAGCGTTCGAGTGGCTGCTCGCTCGGCGCCTCATCGGGCGCCGACTCTGAGGTTGCCGTATTGAGTCCTAAGGTGGCTCGTCCTGTGGTACGGCGTTGGAGGATTGGCTTATCGGGCTTCGTCGTTTCGCGGGACAGACCAAGAAGAGGAGGATATCGTGAAGATCCGATTGATTGAGCCCAAAGCCCCCGGGCTTAACGTTTTCGACAGGGCGTTGCTGCCACGCCTTGGCCTACCGCTCATAGGACGCGTGTTGGCCGACTACGGCCACGACGTGCGTATCTATGTCGAGACACTGGCCCCGGTCGACTGGCAGGACATCGCCACTGCGGACTTGGTGGGTTTCTCCACCACCACGGCGACCACGACCGTGGCGTATCGGATGGCAAAGCGAGTCAGTGAGTTGGGCATCCAGACCGTTGTTGGTGGCCCTCACGTGACTTTCTTGCCTGATGAGGGGCTGGAACATTGTGATTTCGTGGTAAGGCGCGAAGGGCAGCAGACCATGCTGGAGCTAGTCGAGTCCCTGGAAGAGGACCGAGACGTTACTGGGATAGCTGGGCTTTCCTATCACGATGCAACGGGCCAGCCGATTCACAACCCCGATCGGCCTCCATGCCCGCAGGAGACGTTCGAGAACCTTCCCGCTCCCGCGCTGAACCTGATCGTGGGACACGAGCGAATGACCAACATTCCGGTGATGACGCAATGGGGCTGCCCGTTCTCTTGTGACTTCTGCTCGGTCATTCATATGTTCGGACGTCGAGTGCGAGCACGCGCCGTCGACAACGTGCTAGATGAACTGGAGAGCTACCGGGGGCGTGGGGCCGTGTTCTTCTACGACGACAATTTCGTTGTGGACAGGCGCCGAACCAAGCAGCTGCTTCGGGGAATGATCCGGCGAGATCTGACATCTCCATGGTCTGCACAGATGCGCGCCGAGGCAGTCTACAGGGACAGGCACAGACACGAGCTCGATCACGAGTTGCTGGAGCTGATGCGCGATTCTGGGTGTACGATGGTCTACTGCGGCTTCGAATCCGTCAGTCAGGCGACGCTGGATGCCTACAACAAACACCAGGACGTTCGCGATGTCCAGGACAGCGTGCAGGCCTTCCACGACTACGGGATCCACGTCCACGGGATGTTTGTGCTTGGAGCGGACACGGATGACAAGAGCATCTTCGATCGGACCGTCGACTTCGCCGTGGAGAACGAGATAGACACGGTGCAGTTCCTGATGCTGACACCCTGTCCGGGAACACCCTTCTACGAGCGCATGGAGGAAGAGGACCGACTTCTGACCGACGATTTAAGCCTCTATGATGGTCATCACTGCGTTGTTCAGCCGAAGCTGATGAGCGCATACGAGCTTCAGATGGGCACGTGTCGGGCGATGGCTCGCTTCTACTCAGTGGGACACGTGCTTAACCTGTTCCTTTCGAACGTGACGCGGAATCTGCCGTTCTTGATAAGTCTCGTGTGGCGCGAGCGTGGGCTGCGGGTTCAGTTGCCGCGTGTGGCCGTGCTATCACTGCTCCCGTCGCGGTGGCCGGATCTCCTTGGAACGCTGCGCGAGGCTCTGTCACAAGAGTCGTGGAGGAAGCTGCAGGACATCCTGGCGGTTCCGATGCTGCGCTTGTACGGCTACAAGCACGTGAGAGACTGGCTCAGCCAGTCAAGCTCTCAGGCCTACATTGACCGACTGCGGCAGCTGGTGGAGCCGAAGCGTGGGGCTGCCAGCGCCTCATAGACAGTTCGTCTGAGGACGGCACCGACTTCGTGCCGACGATGAAGTTTCGGACCTAGTCTGACGATCAAGGTGACTGGGCTTCGGGCGCCCTTTCACAGGAAAAGGAGGGTCTCGATCGTCAGATTGACTCAGGCCGGAGCGAAGAGGGCTCTGATCGAAGGCTCCTGAACGGAAGAAGCCCCGAGGCCGGCGCCCATGAACACAGCGTTGCCCTGGCGTAGGCCGCTTTCCTGCGGCAAAGGCGGCGTTTCTGTCTGCCGTGGGGATGAATAGCGGGCAGATTGCGCACTCAATCGCGCGGCATCAGTCTGTCTGCCTGGGATGAACCCCGTGGCTTGCTACGGGGTTCTTCACTCATGGTGTGAAGAGACATCAACGGAAGGCCGATTGAGTTGGATCACACCTTGGGCTCTAATGCGATTCTTACCTCGTGCAAATGTGTTTCCTACACCAACCGGTCATAATCTAGGCCACACACGCAGGAAGCGCTCTGCGAACAGGCGACGCTTTCCGTGTCAGATTTGAGGTACCCACTATGTTTCAATCGCTAATTGAGAAGACAGACGACGAACGGATCCTGAGTGGCGAGCTACCGCGTGAGGTGCCCGTGTTGCCTCTGCGCAATGTGGTGGCTTTTCCGCATACGGTGCTACCGTTGGCTATTGGCATTCCCCGTTCCGTCGTGCTATTGGAGGATGCGCTTGACGGCGAACGTCTGATCGTCTTGACGGCGATGACAGATCCTTCCGTCGAAGAGCCAGGCCCGGACGGTGTCCATCAGATCGGGACGCTGGCCCGGGTCGAACGGGTGGTCCGTTTGAAGGACGATGAGACAGCTGAGTATCAGATCATCGTTCGTGGCGTGCTTCGCGTGCAGATTGCCGAGTGGGTTACTGAGGAGCCCTATCTGACAGCGCGCGTGGAGCCGATTCGAGGGCAAGCCAGGGACGAGACGGAGATCGAGGCGCTCCGCCGGGAGCTACTCGGAATGGCTCGGCAGTTGGTCTCGTACTTCCCGCAGGTGCCGGAAGAGGCCATCGAGATGCTGGACCAGGTCGCTGAGCCAGATGTCCTCCTCTTCGCCCTCGCATCCAACCTCGAGCTGAGCGTGGAGCAGGCGCAGGAAGTCCTGTCCGGGGAGAGCCTGGCGACACAGATGCGCTCTCTGATTCGCGTGATGCAGCGCGAACTCGAAGTGCTGGAGGTCAGTGAGGAGATTCGCGAGGAAGCCCAGTCGGAGATGGAGAAGACTCAGCGCGAGTACTTCTTGCGTCAGCAACTGAAGGCGATTCAG
>JASFVD010000054.1:0-9912 GCA_050050015.1 Anaerolineae bacterium
CCTCATTATCACCTGACGGGGGATGATGCCGCCGACTACGCTGTCTCGGGGGCGGTCATCCGTCAGTTTGCCGCGTACCTGCTGGCTCATAGGTTGCCTCGGGACGTCGACATTCTCAACATCAACGTCCCCGCGGTTGTCGGACCCCAGACGGCCTGGCGCCTCACCCATTTGTCGCGCCGACGCTACTTCTTGCCGGTCCCACCCGATCGCGCGAATGGTGAGGGCCGTCCGGGCTATAGGTTGATCGGTGAACCCGCGCAGGCTGAGCCGCATTCGGACATCCGCGCGGTGATGGTGGACAGGATGATCTCGGTGACACCGCTTTCACTCGATTTGACCTCCCGAATCAATCTGAGTACGGCACACCATTCTGTCTCGACTGACCAGGCCCTGGACGCCGACGAGCTCTTTGCTCCATCGCGCCCGTCGTGCGGCGCCGATGGCCGTTCTAATGTGGCGGTTGACTGGGGCGCTGGTCACTCTCGCTGTATCTATCCCTGATCTCGGCAGATACCCTGTTTAACAAATCGTTAACAGGGCGTTAATCTGCCTTGAAAGGCACTGTGGTATTATGTTTAGCTGGCACTGAGCCTGGTGTGTCCGAATTGATGGTTTTCTTGGTTGGACATTCCCTATTGGTTGATGATTCGACGGACGGAGGCTGGCATGCTGAACAAAGTCAGGGGCGTCTTGCAGGTCATTGAGTACCTCGATCCCACGGGACAGGAGATCGTTCACCGCGTGCCCGAAGAAGGGTCAGGCGAGATCATACTGGGATCGCAATGCGTGGTCCGGGAGAACCAGGTGGCCATCTTCTTCCGCGATGGCCGCGCGCTAGATATGCTCGGGCCTGGTCGCCACACACTAACGACGCTGAATATCCCGGTGCTAGTGAACTATCTGAAGATCCCGTTCGGGAGCAAGAGCCCGTTCCGAGCGGAAGTGGTCTTCGTCAACGTCAAGGACTACGTCGATATGTCGTGGCAAACACCTAGGTCGATTGCCTTCCGTGACGAGGATCTGGGGGTGGTGCGGCTTGGAACTCGAGGAAAGTTCGCCTTCCAGGTTGGGCGCCCCCAACTGTTCGTTAACCAGATTGTGGGTACCCAGGGTCTCTACAGAAGTGAGAACATCGTCGGTTACCTGCAGGACATCCTGGTGAGCAAGTTCGCTGATCTGCTGGGAGAAATCGAGGCCAGTCTGCTGGATCTGCCCGCCAAGTACGATGAGCTGAGCGGAGGGCTCCGAGCGAGAGCTTCCGACGATTTTGAGGCGATGGGGCTGTTGCTCAAGTGCGTGTACGTGACCTCAATCAACGTCCCTGAGGAGGTGGAGAGAGCTCTCGATGAACGTGCTCAGATCGGTGCTCTTGGCGATATGCAAGCCTACATGCAGTTCAAGGCGGCGCGGGCTCTTGGCGATGCTGCTCAGACAGGAGGTGGCGGGGAAGGGTCTCTGGCCGGGCTGGGCGTCGGACTCGGCGCTGGCGTGGGGCTGGGTACGGCGATGGCCAGTGCCATCGGTCAATCGATCCAGGGGACTATGGGAGCGAGCCCGTCCGCCCGGGTTGCAGCGCCGGGCGAGAGCGGCGGCATTGAGCAGGGATTCGCCAATCTGAGAAACCTGGTGGCGCAACAACTGACGCTCTCTCCTGAGGAAAAGGAAGGAGCTCAGGCTGCGCTTGACAGGTTGTTTGCACAACTGGCCTCCTCTACCTCAACAATGGAAGATCTCAAGACCGCCCGCCAAGACCTGACGGACAAGTTCCCCTGGCTTGCAGAACCGGTGAGGACGCTATTGAACACGCCCGCTGCTCTCCAGATGCTGGGGCAGATCGCGGCTCGATCTATGTAGCGATGCTCTCCACACCGCGCCTGAACTGGGCCTTGTTCACCGTCTACGTCTTGGCGACGATTGGCATCCTCATCGCCGCGTTGGTGTCGCCGACGATCCGGGGCCTGGCATACGCTCCTCTGCGAGCGTTGATCCTCCCGCCACCGCAGCCGATCGTCGTCGACGTACTCTACTCTACAGAGAAAGCCGCGTGGATCACTGAGGCGGCCAGGCGTTTTCGTGCATCCGGCAACCGGCTGAACGGTCGTCCGATCGAGCTGGAGCTGAGCAAGTCTGGATCGCGCGAGATGTATCTGGCAGTGCTGGACGGGGATGCCCAGCCGGATCTGATCAGCCCGGCGAGTATGCTCCAGATCTCTCTATTGGAGGATCTCTCCGCGGCTCGAACAGATCGATTCCGGTCCGCGGTCGTAGACCGGACCGATTCAAGGACCTGTCGACCTGTCTTGAACACGCCCATCGTGCTGGTGGCCTGGAAGAACCGCGCTGACGTCCTCTGGGGGGAGGATCCCGGTGGGGATCTATGGCTAGACCTGCATCGGGCCGTCACCGAGGAGACCTGGGAGGCCTACGGTCATCCCGAGTGGGGGTTCATCAAGTTCGGTCAGACGAACCCGCTCAAATCGAACAGTGGGTTTCAGACCTTTCTGTTGATGACGTACGGCTACTTCGGCAAGACGAGCGATCTGACCAATAATGAGATCCTGAATCGGGACTACCAAGACTGGTATCGTGCGTTCGGGCGTAACGTAACCAAGTTCGGGGACAGCACCGGAACGTTCATGGAGGAGATCGTGGCCTACGGGCCAAGTAGGTACGACATCGTCGCCGTCTACGAGGCTACTGCCATAGAGCACGTCGAGAACGCCGTGGCCCGGTATGGGTCAGGGTATGGCAGCCTGCAGGTCTACTATCCGCCAGCGACGTCTATGAGCGATCACCCATTCTGCGTGTTAGAGGCTGATTGGGTCACACCGGACGAAGCTCAGGCCGCTGAGATGTTCCTGAATTTCCTCACCAGCCCCGAGATGCAGGAACTGGCGCTCCAACACGGTTTTCGGCCGGTCGATGACAGGATTTCGTTGGAGAGACCGGGCAGTCCTTTCCCTCGATATGTGAGCAACGGCGTGCGCCTGGACCTCGCGAGTCAGGTTGAGGTTCCACCGGGCAACGTTCTGAACACGATGCTGGAGCTGTGGGCACGCACAGTGGAGCCGTGAAGGATAGGGCGAGCGGGCTCTCTCGGGTGGGTGACCCGTGGGCGATTCTGGTCGGATGGCGGCTCGCATTTTTCAAGGTAGGGGTTAGAGGATGAGAAATCGGATACGGCGATTGATGATTGGCCTGTTGCTCGTCTCCGTTCTGGGTGTGGCCTGTAGTGGCGGAGCTCTTCCCCTCACAGGCGGCAGGACTGTGACAATCAGCATGGTTTACGGCTCGGAGAAGGAAGCGTGGCTGGTTCCTTTGATCGAGTCGTTTAACGCGCAGAAGAACAGGACCGAGGAAGGGGCGACGATCGTGGTCGAGGCAACGCCGATGGGCTCGATTGTCTCGGGCGATGGTATCGTCGCGGGCACGATCCAGCCGACGGTCTGGAGCCCTGCCTCTTCGGCCTACGTGCCTGTGACCAATACGAACTGGCGCAGTGAGCACGGGGAGGAACTGGTAGTGGACACGCCGAATGACCTGGTGCTGAGCCCGGTCGTCATCGCGATGTGGCGACCGATGGCTGAAGCGCTCGGCTGGCCCGACAAGACGCTCGGATGGACCGACATCGCCGAGATGGCGACTTCCGACGAGGGGTGGGCTGCATTCGGTTATCCAGAGTGGGGGGCGTTCAAGTTCGGTCACACGCATCCCAACTTCAGTAACAGTGGCATCATCTCGGTGATCGCCGAGGCTTATGCCGGGGCTGGGAAGCAGCGCAACTTGACGCTGGAGGATCTGCGAGATCCTGCATTGAAGGCCTTCATGAGCGACGTGGAGAGCAGTGTTATCCACTACGGCGAGAGCACAGGATTCTTCGCGCGCAGGATGTTCGAGCGGGGCCCTTCTTACCTCAGCGCGGCGGTGATGTACGAGAACCTGATTGCGGCACAGGAGGCGAATCGGCTCAGTGGCGCGAGTGACCAGCCGCCGGTGGTCGCCATCTATCCCAGGGAAGGTACCTTCTGGAGCAACCATCCCTACATCATCCTGAATGCTCCATGGGTGAGTGAGGAGCAACGGGAGGCCGCGGAGATCTTTGAGGATTTCCTGTTGGCGGAGCCGCAGCAGCGACGATCGATTGAGTACGGATTCCGCCCGGCAGATCCGGGGATCGCGCTCACGTCCCCGTTGGACACGCGGCACGGCGTCGACCCGACTCAGCCCCAGACGATTCTTGAGGTGCCTTCTGGCGAGGTCGTGGTGGGGATTCAGGAGTTGTGGCGCAGCGAAGCGAAGAAGCCGGTCGACGTGGTGGTGTTGATGGACACGTCCGGCAGCATGGAAGGGGAAAAGATCGCATCGGCGCGCTCCAGCCTGATCCAATTCGTCGATCTGATGGATGATCGAGATCGCTTGGAGGTGATCTTGTTCAGCGACGAGATGATTACGCTCACGGACCTGTCGTCGCTAGGCGAGAAACGCGAAGAGGTGCGCAATCGTATCTCCGGGGTGATGGAGGGAGGAGACACGAAGCTGTATTCGGCCGTAGAGCTCGCGTACAGGGAGGTGGAGGAAAAGGGTAATCCGGACCATATCCGCGCCATCGTGGCCCTTACGGACGGGAAGGACACGGCCTCGACAGTAACCTTGCCTCAGTTACTCGACCAGATCGGGTCCCAAAGCGAGAGCGGGGATGCGACGAAGATCTTCACCATCGCTTTCGGGCGAGCGGCCGATCGTGAGGTGATGCGGCAGATCGCGGAAGTCACAGGCGGGAGACAGTATGATAGTGACCCGGAGACGATCAATGAGATCTATGCCGAGATTGCGACGTTCTTCTAGCCGTTTCCATCTTTGCGGGATCTCCCGTCAGAGCGACACCCGGGGCTCCGCAGCGGGCCAGGCGGGATAGGCCATGTCGATCCGTTCACCGTTGCTCACCGGGCTGATTCACCCCATCAATCTGCTGATGCTGGGCGTGTCCGTGTTCGCCGGTCTCGTCTCGGCCTGGTGGCTCTTCCCTGTGGGATTGGTCTTCTGGTTGGTCATGGTCATCAACGTCGCGAACGATCCTTCGCTGCAGATGAGTCATCGGATACAGAGACGCGAACCGCTTGCGCAGCGATTTCAGAAGCGCTTCGACCGACTGGAGCGGTTTCAGGTGAGCATTTTCAACAGCCTAGCCTCCGCTCCACCGGACGTGCGGCGCGCGCTCCAGCCGGTGCAAGACGAGACGGAGCGCTTGGTTGACGAAGCCTATGCGCTTTGTCGACGCATGACGGGGCTCGAGAACTATCGCCTCGTCACCCAGTCTCAAGCCGATCTGGAGGCGGAACTGAACGAGCTCAACGATATCATCGACATGACAGACGATCTAGTTACCAGAGAAGAATACGAGGATTCGCACCGGGCTCTTCAGGGGCGCGTCGAGAAGCTCGAGATGGTCACGACGCAACTAGATCGTGTCGAGGCGCAGCTGGTAAGCCTGTCGAATGAGCTGGAAGGGGTCTTGACCGAGGTGGTCCGGCTCCAGGCGACGGGTGCGAGGGAGGCGGAGAGGCACGTGGATCCGTTGGTGGAAAAGCTTCGCGAGGAGGCGGCACAGCTCAACACGTTCGAGCGGGAAACGGTGCGGGTCTGATATCCGGTGATCCCTGGCGAGGGTACTCTTAATGGTCCGTTAACGGTTCTCTAACTCCGTCTTAAACCGTTCTCAACAATCTCTTAAGACTGATGTGGTAGCATCGGCGTGTGATGGGCGATGCCGTATGTGCGCCCTCACCCCTTTTTTCCCGCCCTCTCCTCCCTCGTTGCTGAGGGAGGAGAGGGTTGCATTGCGCCGTCCTGCAGAGAGTGGGGTGAGGGAGATCAAGCTGGAATCACGCAGTGAATCACATATCAAGAATAGGAGACAAGGAGAGAATGAACAAGAGGACACGTTACATACTTCTCGTCGGACTGACGGTGCTGGCCTTGCTGGCGGGTGCCTGCAGCGGTCCGACATCGACTCCCGCGGCTACGCAAGCCCCGGACGAAGCGCCGACTGAAGCACCGACCGAGATGCCGACCGAGGAGCCCGGAGGGGAGGAGCCGTCGGGAGAGGGAATGAGTCTGCCGGAGGTCAACCCGCTGGAGATAGAGGGGGACATCATCACGGCGGGCAGTTCTACCGTGTTCCCGCTGGCGGAGCGGATGGCGGAGCGGTTCAAGAACGAGGGATACGAAGGGAATATCACCGTCGACAGTATCGGTTCGGGGGCAGGGTTTGAGCGTTTCTGCGTGGCCACCGAGACCGACATCTCGAATGCCAGCCGGCCGATCAAGGAATCGGAGGTAGAGAGCTGCCGCGAGAATGGGCGGGAGCCGATCGAGTTCCGGGTGGGCACCGACGCACTGGCTGTGGTGGTCAACCCGGAGAACGACTTCATCGATGATGCCACGATGGAGGAGTTGGCGATGCTCTTCTCGGATCAGGCGGAGACGTGGGCCGACGTGAACGCCGAGTGGCCCGACGAGGCGATCGAGCGCTACATTCCGGGCACGGACAGTGGCACGTTCGATTTCTTCGTGGAGGAGGTCTTCGATGAGGACGAGCGCCCGATCCTCAGCGCGGCCAACACGGACTTGAGTGAGGATGACAACGTGCTGGTGCAGGGTGTGGCGGGGAGTCCTTACGCCATTGGGTTCTTTGGGTATGCTTACTTCGCCGAGAACCAGGATCTGCTGAAGGTGCTCTCCATCGAGGGGGTTGAGCCGAGCGCGGAGAACGTTGACAATGGGTCATATCCGCTGGCGCGGCCGTTGTTCAACTACTCGACGGCGGAGATCATGCAGCAGAAGCCGCAGGTAGCAGCCTACCTAAACTTCCTGCTGACCTACGTCAACGAGGAGATCCGCGAGGTGGGGTACTTCCCGGCCAGCGAGCAGGCGCTCGACGCGTCCAAGCAGGCCTGGCTCGAGGCGATGGGACAGTAGTAGAGATCAGCAAAGTACGATCCAGAGGTGCTCGGCGCCATTCAAGCGCCGGGCACCTTGTGGGTTGGAGGTAGATATGCAAGGGGAAATAGGGATGAGAGACGCAACGTTATCGCCCGATACACAGGTGACTGGCACGACGGCGGTCGATCTGAGCCGCAGGACGCGCTGGGGAGAACGAGTCATTCAGACTCTGCTTCTCCTGTGTGCCGTTCTGTCTACACTTATCACCGTGGGTATCGTCTACGAGCTAGCCCGGGAGTCGCTGAGCTTCTTCACGCGGCGACTCTGGGAGGACACCAACAAGCGCATCGTCGCTGAGATCGACGAGAGCGCCAGGACCCTCTCGGTCAGCGAGGGTGGGTTCACTCTGCGTGAGGGGGACATCGTCCGCCTCGACGAGGAAGCGATGGAGATCGTGTCACTGTCTGGCGGTGAGCTGACCGTCGCCCGTGGGCAGCAGGGGACGACTCCCGGCGCCCACGACGCTGGTACAACGGTGTTCAAGTCGAGCCGGGTGACCTTAGGCGAGTTCTTCACCAGCACGAAGTGGAACCCCCAGATCGGGAACTTCGGCATTCTGCCGCTGATCACCTCGACGCTGATGACCAGCAGCCTGGCGATGGCGGTGGCGCTGCCGCTGGGGCTCAGCGCAGCGATATACTTGAGCGAATACGCAACGGAGAGGGCGCGCAAGACCCTCAAACCGATCCTGGAGGTGCTGGCGGGCATCCCCACCGTGGTGTATGGTTATTTCGCTCTGACCTTCATGACGCCGCTGCTGCGGTCCATCCTGGGGCGGGATGTGGTCGAGGTCTATAACATGGCCGCGGGTGGCATCGTGATGGGCATCTTGATCCTGCCGATGGTGACCTCCATGAGCGAGGACGCGCTGAGTGCCGTGCCGAACGCCCTGCGTCAGGCGGCCTACGGGATGGGAGCCACTAAGCTCGAGACAGCGACTCAGGTCGTGGTGCCAGCGGCCTTCTCCGGCATTGCGGCGGCCTTCATCGTCTCCATCTCCCGCGCCATCGGTGAGACAATGATCATGGCCATCGCTGTCGGGGCCGGGCCCGCCTTCACCTTCAATCCTTTCCAATCGGCCGAGACGATGACGGGTCACATTGTGCGCATCAGCGGCGGAGATATCAGCTATGATTCCATCGACTACAACAGCATCTTTGCCATTGGACTGGTCTTGTTCTTCATGACGTTGACGCTGAACATCATCAGCCAGCGCATCGTGCGACGCTATCGGGAGGTGTATCAATGAGACGTATAGCCGAAGACGGTATGTTCGAGGAGCACATTCCGAGGCGACATCGAGTCGGGCGTGTCTGGCGCACGCTGTTTCAGGCCTCCCCTATCGTGGGGATCATCTTCTTGTCGGCGCTGCTCTACAACATCCTCAACCAGACCTTTGGCCTGGTGGCCGTTGAGAACCGGGTCGATCCTGCATCGCTGGCCGTCGAAGGCATTCCTCTTGAGGATCTCTCTAAGGAGCAATTGGTGTCGGCGCTGCAGGATCACGTCTCGGAGGGCCTGTTCCGACGCTTCGAGCACGACCGGCCTTTCGACCAACGGAGTCGGGAAGATGTGCTCGATCTGGTCTGGAGACAGGTCGTCGATCCCCAGGTCGTCGAGACCTGGTCGCTGTACGAGTCCCTCTTCGCGCGCGACGAGATCAGGGAGGCTGTCGCTGAAGAGTTCCCTAATGCCACTCTGGAGTTCCGGAGCTGGCTGGACCGTCATCTGCTCACGGCGGCCCAGTCCAGCGATCCAGAGCGGGCGGGGATACGGACGGCGATTCTGGGATCGCTGTGGACCATCGTCATCACGATTCTGACGGCATTTCCCATGGGCGTGGGTGCGGCGATCTACCTGGAGGAGTATGCATCGGACGGTTGGCTGACTCGCCTCCTGCAGACCAACATCAACAACCTGGCCGGCGTACCCTCGATCATCTATGGGTTATTGGGCCTGGCCATTTTCGTGCGGGCATTGGAGTTGCTCACCAGCGGGGCGATGTTTGGCGCGGTCGATCGGACGACGGCCAACGGGCGCACCATCCTCTCGGCAGGGATGACGCTTGGGCTTCTGATCTTGCCGCTGATCATCATCAACGCTCAGGAGGCTATCCGCGCCGTACCCGATTCGCTGCGGCGGGCCAGCTACGGCCTGGGAGCGACGAAGTGGCAGACGATCTGGTCGCACGTACTCCCTAACGCACTGCCGGGGATCCTTACCGGTACGATCCTGGGAGTCTCCCGAGCTGTTGGCGAGACGGCGCCTCTGGTCGTGGTGGGTGCCTCGACGTACGTCGCCCTCGATCCCAAGGGGCCATTCTCCAAGTTCACCACGCTGCCCATCCAGATCTTTCAGTGGACCGCGCGTCCCCAGGACGAATACCGCAACCTGGCGGCCGGTGCTATTGTCACATTGTTGCTGTTGATCCTTGGGCTCAACGCGTTGGCTGTGGTGCTACGTAATCGTTACAGCAGGAGGATGTAAAATGAGTGAGAGTATGCTTGAGGCGCGGGGTAACGGCTACGCCATCGAGGCGCGGGATCTGAGTGTGTACTACGGCGACTTCCGCGCCGTGAAGGAAGTCGATTTACGGATCCGGCGGAACGAGATCACGGCGATCATCGGCCCCTCGGGCTGCGGGAAGAGCACCGTGTTACGTTCCTTCAACCGTATGAACGAACTATATCCGACGGCCCACGCGGAGGGAGAGGTCATCTTCCGAGGGAAGAACATCTATGACCAGGACGTCGATCCGGTGGAGCTGCGGCGGCGCATCGGGATGGTCTTCCAGAAGCCCAATCCGTTCCCGAAATCGATCTACGAGAACATTGCCTGGGGTGCCCGCATCAACGGGTTCAGAGGGAATATGGACGAGTTGGTGGAGCGCTCGCTGCGGGACGCTGC
>JASFVD010000055.1:0-9892 GCA_050050015.1 Anaerolineae bacterium
GTCCGCCCATCATGCTCATGCAGCAGCCGTTCGCACGGGCATGCCTGCGCGCCGCACGAACCGGGCCACAAGTCCAATTTGCACCTGAGATTACCACGAGGGGAATGGTTGCCTCATCACCTGGAGGACAACACCATGGCAGTGTTGCTGCCATGGAGATTCATCCTGCTAACACCGTGATCTGTCTCCACGGCGAGCCTAGCCATTGCCGGCGCTCAGAGAGCGCCATAGCAGTTCAACCACGTCCACCGCTCGCACGCGTATCTTGCGCCGACGCGCTCCTTCCTGCAGCGTGCGCATGCATTGCTGGCACGCGGACGCCACGTATCGCGCTCCCGTCGCCTCCACTTGCGCCATCCTTCGCCCGGCCACCGCACTCGATACCGACGGATCCGACACTTCCACGTCCCCCCCGCCCCCACAACAGAGAGCATTCTCGCCACTGGCGGCCATTTCCCGGAACTCCAAACCGGGGATGCTCGCAAGTAGCTCCCGGGGAGCGTCGTAGACGCCACTCTTGCGCCCAAGGTCGCAGGGGTCGTGATAGGTGACCACGTCCTCCACCGGTCCCAAGTCTGGCTTATTATCCGCAATCTTCTGGGCCAAGAACTCTGTGACGTGCTCCATCTGAATGCCGGAGACATCCGCCACATCGGGATATAGATGGGTCCAGGCGTAGTAGCAGGAGGGGCAGCTGAAGACCACGCGCTCCGCGCCCACGCGCCTGACCCGCTGAACATTGTGGCGGACCAGCTCCGCCATGCGATCCCTCATCCCGGCTACGTAGAGTGGGTATCCGCAGCATCGCTCATCTTCACCCAACGTCGTAAACTCAACCTCGCTCCGATCAAGAACTTGTACGACCGCCTGGGGGATGTTATACGTGCGGGGGTAGAACGAACTGACACAACCAATGAAATAGACCACCTTCGCTAACCGGCGGCGCGGCCTCACACCGAGCGGCTGATGAGGAAGGTTGTCGCTCCAGATCTGTCGCGTAGCGTTGTTGTCGCCGGAGATATTGTATGCTTTGGTGACGGTCTCCCCCAGCATCTCCATCCCCGTAGGGACGTTAGCGCCCTTGTTCACGGCATACTCTTTCAGGGCAACCATCGTGTCGGTGAGGGAGATACCCCTCGGGCAGCGGACCTGGCACGATTTGCAGACAGTGCAAAGCCAGAAGGTCTGGCTGTTAAACACCTCCTGTTCCATCCCTAGCTGCATCATCTGCCACAGCTGGCGGGGGGTGTAGTCCATCGCGAAGGCTGTCGGGCAGGACGACGAACACGTGCCACACTGCATGCACGAGGCAAGCTTCTCCCACTCCGGCGCGACACGCTGCAGCAGCGTCGGGTCGAACGTGGCTGTGTCCAAGGGACCAGAATTCATCAGATACTCTCCCTTCACGTCGCCGGCTGTCCCGTCCACTTCGTAACCGTTCTTGATCGCTTACGCGCGTCTTCCTGTGTCAGCAACTCAACAGATGGGGCAACGACATCACGTCCCGACCCCCACGTCGCGCTCCAAGATCCCGCTCTCGATCATCAGTTCGAGTGTTTCCTGCGCCTCAGACTCGTCCAGCTGACTGATGGCAAACCCGGCGTGGACAATGACATAGTCGCCAACCTGAGCCTCGGGAACGTAAGCTAAGGACACTTCGCGAGTGATACCGCCGAAATCGACCTTCCCCATCGGCATCAGCTCGTTCTCGTGCCTCTCAGTGACGCGTCCCGGAACACCTAGACACATCGGTGATCCATCTCCTCCCGAAGCCATCTCAACCAAGTACCCACTCCCTCGCCTGTCTTGCACGAGATGCGAAGGAACGTGAGGCCAGGGTTGAGAGCTTCAACCCCGCGACGGAAGTAATCTACGTCGAAGTCAAAGGCGTCCAGGACGTCAGTCTTGTTCAACACCAGAACGTCGACTCCTCGGTACATCACCGGATACTTGTAGGGCTTATCGTCGCCCTCGGGGACACTGGCGATGAGAACGCGGCGATGCGTGCCCAATTCGAAGCTGGCTGGGCAGACCAAGTTGCCGACGTTCTCGACGATGAGAAGATCCAGATCCTCCAACGGAAGCTTCGGCAACGCCTCTTGGAGCATCACAGCGTCCAGGTGACAGGCGCCTCCGGTGTTGACCTGAACGGCAGGGACACCCAGTGCGGAGATACGGTCCGCGTCCAAGGTGGTCGCGATATCGCCATCCACGGCGCCGATGCGAAAATCGTCGCGCAGCGCTTCTACTGTACGGGTGATGAGGCTGGTCTTGCCGGCCCCTGGCGAGGCCACCAGATCGATCGAAAAAACGCCTGCTCCATCCAGCCGCTCGCGATTGCTAGCAGCTAGCCGCTCGTTGGCACCGAGGATATCCTCAACTACGGATACGCGCGTTGACACTTTCTTGCTCACCTCTTTCGGTCGACTGTGCCTTCTCGACAGGCCCTTCAAGAGACACGGGGCTCTGGTGATCGCCGGGGGAGACGAAACGCGACAGCTGCCGCGAGGCCCAAGACTGGAACATGGTCCAATAGCTGCGGTTCGAGGCTATCGCTTGAGATGGCTACTTGTCCCTCACGTTTTTCACAGACACTTCGAGTATTCTACCACACTTGCAGTCTGTCGTCCAACGGGAAAGGGTGAAAAGCCCACAACGGCCCTGAGGGGGAAGGGACGCGAAGTGCGAAGGATGCGCTCGGGGCCTATCTCGCGAAGGACCTCAAGCCGGATAGGAAGCGCGGCGCGCACAGAGTGGCCCGTCGGGGGGAGCTCTAAGACAGCCTGAGCTGTTGGATTGACCAAGCCCGAAGACAGCTGTCAGGAGTTAGCACTCAGCGGTAAGAACCACTAAACTTGGCTGCCTTCTCCACTCCCACGCTCTCCACGCGTTCAGCCATCTCGAGCAGGGGGTGAGCATCCACAGTCAGGCGATCCCCCACAGTCGACCACCTCTCAAGCATCTGGAAGCTGGCACTCAATGTGGAATTCGATCAGGCATCAAAGAGGAGTGTTGTGTGCGGTCTGTCGATGGACTGATCGCAAGCTGTGAATCGATTCGCGAATGAGCTCGAACATGCCGACGCCGAGAAATGTCCACACGACAGCAGGCACAAGAATGGTGATGCCTAGATCAGAGATGTAGAGTAAGTTAGTCATGCCACGTGGTCCTCCCCTTGGCAGCCCGTTCCAACTGCTCCACCCTGAGCTCGTCGTCCCGGGCGCTGATGACGTATTGGCGCTAAGGTCATACTGCCCCATGCAGAGCACGAGCTACCAGGCTTCGCGCTGCAGGAGGCAATTTGCCAGCGTGCGCTGACCGTCCGTGATCTTGCCAATGTGGTCCTCCAGCCATCGGACGTCACCGCTGACCAGCGCCGCCTTCTCGGGAAGCGTCAGGCGGTAGCTGCGGAGAGCTTCGGAGCCATTGCCCCCCACTTCACCGATGAATCGATCGTCGCGACTGGCCCTGTCGAGCACCCGCAGGACCTCGCTGGTGTTCGTGGCCTCGCGCTGCATCCGGGCCCTTGCCCTCGTGACCACTCTGGGGGCTCTCAGCCTCTCCGCGAGCCCTGCGTTAAGTGTCATCGTCTCCATCGCCGGCCTCCTCATTGAACCTAGGTCCGCTGTTCGACAGCCTGCGTCTCGTAGCCTTCCCTCTGCCTGCTTTGTTTGCCACTGAAAGGCTAGCACAGACGCATGACGCGCGTCGTGATGAACACGTGACAAGGGCGTGACAGAATGACGCACTGACGAGGGGAAGCGCTATCTGGTGTCGGAACGTTGGGAGATGGAGTCCAACCTAGTGCTCGGGAGGGACGGACAGCCCGTAGCCGAGACCTGGCACGGTCTCGATGTAGGTCGGCTCCGAAGGATCTGGCTCGATCTTATTCCTAAGGCGGTGCACCACTTTAGCGCAGCATGTCGCGGTCTGCCCCTTCGGGCCGCCACACGTGATCAATGATCGCATTATGCGTAAGCACGTGGCCCGCATTGAGCATCAAGAGCTCGAGGAGTTAGCACTCTAGGGGCGTGAGCGCGACGACTTCCCCAGCCGCAACCCGCACCTCTCGCCGTGAGGGATCAAGCGTCAGGTGTCCGACCTCACGAACGGAGACGGTTGGCGCTCTGCCGGCCCGACGGAGGAGGGCGTGCACGCGTGCGACGAGCTGGCGCGGACCAAAGGGCTTGGGAATATAGTCGTCGGCGCCAAGTCCCAGTCCCCGCACGATGTCGTCCTTGTCACCGCGGACCGTCAACATGATGATGGGGGTGTTATCCTCTGCTCGGATGCGTCGACAGACGGCAAAGCCATCAAGCTTGGGCATATTGACGTCAAGCACGATGACGTCTGGCTCCTCCTCCTGCCAGCGTCGCAGCGCTGCCTGTCCGTCATGTGCCTGGATCACTTCAAAGCCCTCACGGCGCAGGGCGAAGGCGACCAGTTTGGCGAGGACACGGTCATCATCAACGACAAGCGCTTTCATTCGTCCCCCATCCTCGGCAAGGTGAAGAACCCCACAGCAAGCTGCGGGGTTCTTCCTAAGGAAAAAGCCTGGTGTCGAATCATGGACTGTGCACATCTGCCGGCCGTTCATCCCCACAGCAAGCTGTGGGGCATCCTGGCTTTTTCCCGTGAACCAGAATACCGATCCCCCACCTGCTCGATCATAGACGCCGACTTGACCACCGTGGGCCTCAACGATAGCTTTGACGACCGAGAGCCCGAGACCGGTTCCTTACTGCGCCTCGTCCACACTCGGTGACGGAGGCACGAAGCGACGAAACAGGGTCCTGCGGTAACCAGCTGGGATTCCTGGGCCGTGGTCAGCGACACTCACGCGCGCCCAGTGATCGTCCTTCGTGACCCCGACGGCTATCTCCGCATGCTCGGGACCGTACTTGCTGGCGTTTGACAGCAGGTTCACGAGCACCTGCACCGTCCGACGAGGGTCCGCCTCCACCATCGGGATCGCCGCCGGCAGCTCCGCGGTCAACCGTTGACCGCGCTTGTCAAGCAGAGGCTGCATGGTGCGCATCGCCTCGGCGATCATCTCTCCCAGGTCGCAAGGCCGAGGATACACGCGAAAGCGTCCTGCTTCGATGCTGGCACCCTCTAGAAGGTTGTCCACAAGCGTCTGGAGGCCGAGAACCCCTAAGTGCAATGAGGTCAGGAGCTCCCGCAGCTCGCTGAGGCTCAACTCCGAGGTTCGGCCTAGGAGCAATTCGGTGGAAGCCGCCAGAGCCGACAGTGGAGTACGGAACTCATGACCTACATTCACCAGAAAATGCCCCAGAAGGCAGTGGACCGCTTCTTCCTCAGTGACATCTCGAAAGACCAGCGCCACTTCGGCATCGCCGCCTTCGGGCGGCTTCAGTCGGGCGCCAGTGACGGCCAGTGTGGCCTGACGACCGCCGGCCAGTTCGACCACGATCTTGTGCTTCCGGCCTGGAGCAGGAACGAGCTGACTGAACGGTTCGTCTTCCTCAACTGATCGAAAGACTTGGTCGCAGGGGCAATGCAGAACCTGGTCCCGGCTCCAGCCCATGATGCGCTCGGCCCCGTGGCTGAAGAATGTGATACGGTCCTCCGAATCCAGCGTAACGGTTCCCTCGACGATGGCTTTCAGAAGGTGCTCGGTCCATGCTTTCTCGTCCTGCAAGCGCGTCATGGTGCGCTTCAGGTCGACGCGGGCCCCTTCCAGGGCCTGACCCACCAAGGCTATCTCGCGTATGCCCGACTCCACCGCCGCGGGCGATTCCAGGATTCCCCTTGCTCATCTTAGCAGCGGTCTCTGTCAGGCGTCGCAGGGGCCTGGCAATGCGATGAGCGAGCACCACGGCCGCAACCGAGCCCGCTGTAGCCGCCGTCGCGATGCTTCCAACAAGAATGGCCATCAGCCGACGCCGCGTAGCAGTTGTGTCGGCGACGTCAAGGGCGACCTCATCCTCGACTTCCGTACCAGGCAGGGAGATGCGACTGAAGTAGTAGGGGCGCCCTGCTAGGCTGAAGGTTCCTCGCTGCCCCGCCTCCATAGGGGGAGACGACGTGGACGCCCGATGCTCGACGTCGCCGACGGATGCAAGGCCCTCTGGGAAGCTGGTCGCCACGGCCTGCCCCTCGATCAGCAGCGTATGCTCCAGCCCAGCTTGATCTCGGATTCCGACAGCGAATGCGTCATCACCGGCTGCCCCCACGACGACTTCGCCCATATCGGCCGCTTCACCCCTGAGCGTATGAGCAGCAAGAAGCCATACCTGTGGGTGCGATTCCGACGCCAGGACTCGGAAGCCAGGCGAGATGTCGCCCCGACACACATCGGCAGCGATGGCCCGGCCAGACCGCGCCACACGTTGCTGGTCTGGACCGCATACGACCAGTAGGTCGAGGCCGGCTCCAGTCTGCAGTGTGGAGAGGTAACTCAGAAGCGGCTCCCGCTCCCCCTTGATCACGAGGTTGCGCAGTGTGGGGCGTTGGGCCGTCAGTACCGCCAAGTCAGCCACCTCGTTCAGTCTGGCTGAGTACAAAGCCTCGCTGGCACGGCTCGCCTGCGCTAATTGACTCCAGGCCTGACGCTCCATCTGCTCTTGAATGAGCCAAATACCGGGGACCCCCACCGCGCTGACGGTAAGGAGCACCAGCGTAGTGAAGCTGAGGACCATCTGAGATGACAGGCTTCGGAAGTCCATGCGAGGCTACCTCACTTGAGCAAGACCACAGCCTCGCCCGAAGGAGACCATAACATACGTTGACGAAGACTGGCTCTGCCGGTAGAGTGCGTGTTCGCCCGACACTATAGCCCAGCCCTTCTGACTCAGCAAGCCTCACTGGTGAGGGAGCGAGAATTATTCGCTTGGATTGAGGTTGTGTTGACGCTGACGAGGGCCGAGCCTCTTACCCCCAAGCTCGGGTACCAGTCGCTAAGCGCGCCCGTCCCTCGTCAGCAAGCGCCGTGGCGCGTTCGAGACCATAGACTTTGTCGATTTGGCAAGACCAAGTGATTTCCGCTGCGTGTTGATGTTTCCTCTACGCTCGTGGCAGCTTCTGGCTCGGCGCGCTTGGCCAAACGTGTAGCCCTCTTGTTCTATGGGAATATTCCGCGAGATTGCACAGCGCCAGCGACTCTGTCTGCCGCAATCATGTACGCGCCCAGACGAAGGGGGATATTCTTCTCCTGGCTATAGTCCCACACCTCTTTGAAGCTGCGCACCATGATGCGCGTTAGGTTCGAGTTGACCTCCGCTTCGTCCCAGAAATAGCACTGCAGATCTTGCACCCACTCGAAGTAGCTGACTACCACGCCGCCGGCATTAGCCAGAATGTCCGGCACGACCACGATCTCTCGGCTGTTCAGGATCTCGTCTGCCTCGCGTGTCGTGGGGCCGTTGGCTCCTTCCACAATCATGCTCGCCCGAATCCGACCCGCGTTGTCACCACGGATCTGATGCTCTAGCGCAGCCGGGATGAGAACGTCCACATCGCACGTCAACAGCTGGTCATTGTCGATCTGCTCGACATCAGGGGCGTCGTATCCCTCCAGGAGCCCTTTCGGATGCCTGGCTACGTGCTCATTGATGTTTGAGATATCCAGACCTTGCGGCCTGTACAAACCTCCGGTGACGTCACTTACAGCCACGATGCTGCAGCCCATCTGGCTCAGGATGGTCGCTGCATGGGATCCGACGTTGCCATACCCCTGCACGGCAACCGTCGTGTCGCCAGGGTCGAGTCCTAGACGCTCGAGAAGCTCAAGCGTCGTGATGGCAACCCCTCGGCCGGTGGCCTGCGTCCGCCCCTTAGACCCTCCCAGTGCAATAGGCTTGCCGGTGACGACGTCGATGACGGTCTTGCGTTCGAGCATGCTAACAGTGTCCGTCATCCACGCCATGATCTGAGGGTTGGTGTTGACATCAGGCGCGGGGATATCGCGCCGGGAGCCGATGATGGGCATGATCATGGCTGTGAATCGCCGCGTCATGCGACAGAGCTCATCTTCCGACATGCTGCCTGGATCACACTGGACGCCACCCTTGGCTCCTCCGTAGGGAATATTGACAACTGCGCATTTCCAGCTCATGAGAGCGGCCAATGCCCTGACTTCATACAGGTTCACGTCGGGATGGTAGCGGATGCCCCCCTTGCACGGCCCTCGGGCGCTGGAATGCTGGATACGGTAGCCCGTATAGACTTCGATGTGCCCGTCATCCATGACGACGGGAACAGAGACCGTTAGCTCTCGCTCCGGCTGACGGAGGATGGCGTGGATTCCGGGGTTCAATCCAAGCCGCTCAGCCACATCATCGAGCTGCGTCAGGACGGTGCCCCAGAGGTCGTGTTCAGTGGCCTCGCTCACAACGAAGGCCGGCTGTGCATCTGCAGTCTTTACGCCGATCCGTCTTTCCATAGGTTCCCCCTACCTCGCACTTACCTGGTTATCGGAGCTTCTTTCATCGTTCCCAGACTTGAATCGGGCGATTATGGATCGACGAAAGCAACGCCCCATAGCCCATGCGCTCGTCGACATCGGTGTCGTCAACGACCCGTACGTCCAGCAGGTGCGCAAGTCGGGGTGTCTCGATCAGGTCGCCGTACGTCTGAACCAGGGCGCGATCCAGGGCTCTCACCAGGGAATCGAGAGCATCTGTCTTGCGCGCAGCCCAGACGATGAGGTGGATGAGCGACGTCTTCGCCTCGCTGCTGAAACAGCGATCCTCAGGCGTAGCGTCGTAGTCTAGGACGTAGACTGCTTTGACGTTCTCATCCAGTTGGCCGATGGATTCTGCCACCTTCTTGGCCAGGCCGTAGTGGCAGTAGTGGCAGATCGTGCTGTCGCCTCGGCGCAAGAGTTCGACAACAGCCTGGGTGTTATCAAGTCCTGCCTTGCGGGCGCAGAATGCCAGCCCTTCGTCCAGGACGACTTCAGCCGCGCTGGTAGCATCGGGCCAGCGGAACAGGGCGGTGGTGTCGACGTCCATCCTCTTTGTGCTTTGCACGGTAGAGACCTTGCTCATTTCCAGACCTCCTTGCTCTCTGTGTCTGTCGTACTGCTTTTTCAACCGGGATTTCCCTGCTTCGCTCCTAAGTGTAGCAGACGAACAGTGAAAATGTCATAAAAGAAGGGCCTTGCTTTGTGAAAACCGCATGAAAAAAGCCTCGCGCTAGCGCGAGGCCTTGTCGATCAACGCTTCAGACTTGACGGCGGGTGGATCAGTAATCCTCTGGGCAGGCAAGCATATAGCCAACCCCTTGAGCCGTCACGATATATTCAGGACTGGAGGGGTCCGCCTCCAGTTTGCGTCGTAGATAGCGTATGTAGGCTCGCAGGTAGTCGAGATCATCCCGGTACTCTGAGCCCCAAACCCTTGTCAACAGATCGCCATGCGTCATAACACAGTTGGGGTTCGTTGCCAGATGGCGTAGCAGGGCGTACTCCGTCGCCGTGAGTGACACGCGCTCTCCGCGCACTTTCACCGTGCGACGGGCGAAATCAATCTCCCACTCACCGCAGGTCCTCCTCGGCTCGGTCCTTTCCTCAGGATATTGGGTGCGCCGCAGCACAGCCTTGACTCGAGCCACAAGTTCCTTGGCGTTGAAGGGCTTGGTCAGGTAGTCATCGGCCCCGACATCGAAGCCCCGCAACACGTCCTCTCGCCGGGCCTTGGCGGTCAGCATGATCACCCCCACGTCAGAGAACTCGCGGACGCGCTCACACACCTCATACCCGTCCGGCCCGTTGGGAAGCCTGATGTCCAACAAGACAAGATCCGGCTGCTCCAACGCCACTGCCTCGATCCCTGACTCTCCGCTCATGGCGGCGACCACCTCGTAACCCACAGCCTCCAGCACAGCACGAACGAGTTGCACAACCCGGGGTTCGTCATCGACGATGAGG
>JASFVD010000056.1:0-9856 GCA_050050015.1 Anaerolineae bacterium
CAGTGTGAGCACTTCTCTACCGGGCACGACGGTCTCGCCTGGGCTGACCTCCAGGGCCGTGACGACTCCAGGGAAGGGAGCGCGCAGTGTGGCCTGTTCGAGCGCAGCGCGGGCGATCTGCACTGCCGCCTGGGCCAGCGCAACGTTCTCCTCGGCTATCGCGAGCTCCTCGGCGGCGGTCCCTGCTTGCAGCAATGCCAGCTGAGCCTGGGCCACGTCACGTTGGGCTGCCGCGCTCGACACCGCTGCCCGAGCGGCTCGTAGTCTAACCTCGGTGCCGTCCTCTGATTGAGCCGCCTTCGCTTCTGCCGCGACGCGAGCCAGCTCTGCGGCGCGCCGCCGCAGAATGGATTCCTCTTCTTCCCATTCCTCGGCCTTCCCGCGAGCGTGTAGCTGGTCGTCAGCAATGCGAGCAGCTATCCACTCGGCCTCGGCGGCGGCCAGTTCTGCCTGAGCCGCGGCGACTTCCGCCTCCGTTGCTCCAGCGGAAAGCTCATCTTGTCGGGCTTCTGCCTGTGCCAGGCCACCCACGGCGGCCTCCAACCGTGCCTTGGCGGCGGCAACTTCCCCCGGCTGGGGGCCTGCGCTTAGGCGTGCAAGCTCTGCCTGCGCCACCACCAGCGCAGCTTCTGCCCGCGCCACGTCAGCTTGCAGGGTGTCAATTTCCAGCGCCACCAGTGTCTCGCCACTCTGCACTTCGCAACCCTCTGTCACTGTCACCGTCTTCACCCGGCCCGAAACCGCGAACCCGAGCTGCGCCTCTTGCGCTGGTACGATCTTTCCTGAGGCAGTGACTGTATCGCCGCTGGCACGTGGGCTAATGGCGGTGTCCGCTGCCTTGTGGTCGACCGCGACGACTGGTGTCGGGCCCGGCCTGGAGGCGTCCGCGCAGCCCGCCAGAAACAGCGCCACGATCAACACCGTGGTCAGGCCCGAGCGTCTATGTCCCATGTCGTTCCTCCCGATCGTGCTAGTCACCGGCAATCTCTACCTCGACACTCATGCCCCAGCGCAACTCAGCGGGTTGGTCGTCCAGCGCAAGGGTGACGGCGTAGACGACATCTCCGCCGACGGTGCTGGCCTGCGAAGCTACGGCCACTACGCGGCAAGTGATCTCCTCATCAAGTGCTTTCACGTAGGCAGTAGCTCGCTTTTCCAAGGCTACATCGACCACGTCGCGTTCGCTCAGGTCTGTGGTCTCCACGCGAAGCTCCCGCAAGTCGGCCAGTGTCAGGATCGGCTGATCTGGGGTGACGGCCTCGCCGCGGCTCACCTCGACGGCGGCGACGGTACCGTCAAAGGGAGCCCGGAGTGTCGCCTGTTCGAGCGCGACGCGGAAAGCCTGCAGTTCGGCCTCCGCCTTCTTCACGGCTGCCTCGGCCGCGGCAATTTCCTGGGCCGTGGCGCCTGTCCGGAACGTCTCCAGCTCGGCCTGAACGGCGTCGCGTTGGGCACCGGCTGTCCAGACGGCGGCTTGAGCGGCGCGCACCTCTGCCTGCCCTCCGGCCAGTAGAGCATCGAGTTGCGCCTGGGCGGCATCCAGCTTCTTATCGGCGGCTTGATTGCGGAAGCGTGCTTTCTCCTCCATGGGGCCAAGTAGCGGGCAGATCGTCCTCGCCTCACCTTCCCATTCTACGTCCACACAGGTCAGTGTCTTGTCGTGATGCTCGTCAGTCACCACCCGAGCAGCCATAGCGGCCGCCACCTTCCCTTGAGCTGCGGCGACCTCCGCCTCTGTCGCTCCAAGGTCTGGATCGTCGCGCTGAGCCTCCGCCTGAGCCAGAGCTCCAGCTGCAGTCTCAAGCTGGGCCTTGAGGACAGCGACCTCCTCCGGGCGGGGCTCCCCGACGGCGAGGGCGAGGTCAGCCCGGGCGACTGCCACAGCCGCCTCGGCTTGCCTGAGTCTCGCCTCCAGTAGGGCTGCGTCCAGCGTGACCAAGACGTCGCCTGCACTTACCTCATCCCCCCTCGCCACGGCCACGGTGTCGACGCGTCCTGTCACCGCAAAGCCAACGTCTGCTTCCCGAGCCGGAACTACCT
This sequence comes from Anaerolineae bacterium, assembly GCA_050050015.1. Classification (GTDB taxonomy): domain Bacteria; phylum Chloroflexota; class Anaerolineae; order B4-G1; family B4-G1; genus SKLM01. The sequence goes on from JASFVD010000056.1 coordinate 2,041, forward strand.
CCCCGGACGCGACCACGCCGCCTCCCTCCAAGCTAGGCCCTGTTGACGTCGCCGGTGCTGTAGCGACAGGCGTCGGAATCGGTACGGACGATGCGCCGCATCCTGTTGCCGTAGCAATCAGCGCCACCGATAGCAGGGTCATCCACCGCCTGTCCATAGTCGTCTTCATGCTCTGTGTCTCCTAAGTCGGTCAGACCGTATGACGCGCTGGAAGGTTGTCCCAGGAACCTCACAGGCCCAGTCGCTGGCCTCACGCGCTGCGAACGCCGTCCGCATCAAAGGCTCGGTCCACTAGCATCTCGGGATCGCTCATCATCTCTGCGGACACATCCCAGATATCGGAGACTCGTCCGTCACGCAACTCAATCGTCCGCCGCGCGAAGGGTATGACACGAGGGTCGTGGGTGGCGAATATGAACGTCGTGCCTGTGTCCTCATTCAGTCGTTGCATGATCTCCATGACCTGATTCCCGTTCTCGGTGTCCAGGTTGGCGGTCGGCTCGTCGGCCAGCACCAAGAGCGGGTCGACGGCCAGGGCTCGGGCCACTGCAATGCGCTGCTTCTCGCCACCGCTCAGCTGGTCGGGGCGGTGGTGGCCCCGTTCGGAGAGCCCGACTGCTCCCAGCAGGTCGTTCACACGTGCCTGTCGAGCCCTGCTCCCTTCTCCCTTCAGAAGGAGGGGCAGTTCGACGTTCTCGTAGGCCGTTAGAACGGGAATCAGCGCGAAGAACTGGAAGATGAACCCGATTGTTCCCTTCCTCAGATCGGCGCGCTGGTCGTCATTGAGTCCCGTCACATCCCGACCCTTGACCGTCACATTTCCGCTGGTCGGTTTGTCCAGGCAGCCTATCATCTGCAGCACCGTCGTCTTGCCCGAACCCGACGGCCCGACGATGGCCGTGAACTCTCCCTGTTCGATGCTCAACGTGAGACCGCGCAGGGCGTGTGTCTTGATCTCGCCCACCTTGTATACCTTGGTTACGTCCTGTAGTTGGATGACACTCATCTTGCACCTCCACGTGCGTGAGACTACGTATCTCTCCCTTTCCCTCCAGATCACAGCGCGCTCAGCGCCTCAGCCGGCTCCATGCGCGCTCCCAACCAGGCCGGGTAGAGCGAAGCCAGCGTGGTGATAACCAGACTCGCGACCGCCAACACAATCGTCTCCTGCACAGCGAACTCCGCGTAGATCCTGCTGGGGAGGGCCATGTCAGAGTAGGCGACTTGGGTCAGATCGCCTATGTACACGCCTACAGTAGCCAGGTACAGCACGACCAGTCCGCCAAGCAGGATGCCCAGGAGAACGCCAATACCTCCCAATGTGCTGGCCTCCAGGAGAAACATGGTCATAATCTGTTTTCCTTTCATCCCTAGCGCTGCCAGGATGCCCATCTCTTGCGTGCGTTCGAACACGGCCATAAGCAGCGTGTTGGCGACGATCACCGCCACGACGGCTAGCATCACAAGGTACATCAAGTACATGATCCCTATTGACTGCTGCACGGCGTTCAGCAGTGTGAAGTTCATCTCCTGCCAGGTCAAGACCCTGAAATCCGGAGCGCGCAGACCCGCGGCCACGGCATCCACCTCCTCACCGTCGTGGAGCAACACCCAGATGGCGCTAGCACGGCCCTCGGTCCGGGTGAATGCCTGGGCCTTGTTCAGCGGCAGAAGGACCGTCGTGTCATCGTGGACAGGGACGCCGGTGTCGAAGAGGCCGCGAATGGTGAAGATGGCCTCGTCGGGCTGTTGATTGGCCGTGCTGACGAGAAGGCTGACGTCGCTGCCGACTTGCAGATCCAGATTCTCGGACAGTTGCCGGCCGATGAGGATGCCGCGTCGATCCTCCGGATTCAAGAACTGTCCGGCGACCAGACCGTCTCGGAAGGGCGCATGTGCCGACGACCGTGGGTCAATTCCCACTACCCGCAGGCCGACCGACTCCTCTGCTGTCCCCAGGATACCGTTGGCCCACAGTACCGGCGTGGCAACGCTCACCTGCTCCAGCGCCTCAGCCTGGGCAGCCAGATCCTGCGGATTCTCCAGTAGATCCTCCCAGGCCAGACTGAGCTGCTCCTTCTCATAGGATTCCTCCTGCACCTGCAGGTGGCCTGTCTGCAGCCGAATGCTGTTTCTCAATGATGCGTCGATCTCTCCTTTCACGAAGCTAGCCAGTACGACAAGCAACCCCATGCCCAGCGCCACCGCCATGAGCGTCAGCCCAGAGCGCCTTCGATTCCGGCCGAGGTTGCGAAAAGCGATTCTCCAGAGGGTCATCATGGAGACCTCCTTGCTTTCTTCCTCCTACACGTAGTGTAGGGCTTCTGCCGGCTCTTTTCTGGATGCCTGCCACGCAGGGTAGAGCGCGGCTAGCACGGCGATGATGGCGACTGTAAACGCCCTAGCCAGCAGCTGGTCAAATCCTAACCTGAAGAAGATGCGGTTGCCCATCAACGCCGTCAGCTCGCTGTACTCCCCCGCGTTCCACGTGAGTCCAACCCGGCTCAGGTACCACACCACTGCCCCGCCCAAGACGCTGCCGGCCACGGCTCCTACCAACCCCATCAGGATGCCCTCCTGCAGGAAAAGCGCCAGGACCTGACGTCGCTTGAGTCCGAGTGCGGCCAGGATGCCGATCTCACGCGTGCGCTCGAAGACCGCCATCAGCAGGATATTGAGGATGCCGACAGCGGCGATGAGAAGGACTACCAGGCCGAACAGGCCCATGACCTGTTCATTCACGGCAAGAGCCTGCGTCATCTCTGGGTTCAGCGTCCTCCAAGAGTCTACTTCGCAGCCCGGCAAAGCGGCTCTCAGTGCCGTGAGCACCGGCTCCTCCTGTCCCACTTGCTCGAGGGAGACGGCCACCTCGGTAGCCTGGTCGCGGAGATCGAACAGGAGTTGAGCCTCCGCCAGCGAGACGTAGACAGTCGCCTTCTCAACCTCGGGAAGGCCGAGATTGTAGATGCCGGCCACAGTCATGGTGCGGCGCCGCATCTGCTCATGTGTCGCTCGGCCCACCAACGTGAGGCGATCGTCTGTGCCTACCTCCAGTGTCTCGGCCAGCCCTTGACCGATGAGCACAAGATCCTCGTCGTCGGCAGCCAGGTAGCGACCCTGCTCGATGTTCTCGGCCAGCAGTCCTGTGGAAGCCTCGCGCTCTGGCTCAATGCCGATAATCGTGACCGGAAGAGTGCCGTCGCGACTGCTGACCATGCCGCTGGTCTTGATGCGGCGGGAGGCGGTGACGACCTGCGACTGGGCCAGGGCGGCCTGCAGCACAGCCTCGTCGTCCGGCAGCGGCAGGAGCGGCATGCGCCTTGCCCGCTCTCGGTACCCAGACGTGTGGACAAGCACGTTTCCGCCCTGCAGCTTCACCGCGTTGCCAAAGACCGCTTGCTTCGCTCCGCCAAAGAGGCCGTCGAAGAACACGAGAAGCGCCAGCCCCAGCGTGATGGCGATCAGCACGATGACGGTACGCCTGCCGTGGCGCCACACGTTACGCCACGCCATTCTCAGGAGTCTTCCCATTGTCTACCTCCTCATTGAGCGTTGGACGGGGAGTCTCCCCCGCCCTTACGCGGCAAACTGAGACGATCGTCAGGTTCAGGTCCCACATCCTGGATACAATGCCCCTAAGCCTGGCCTGGTCGGCCACCGGTCCAGTGAGCGTGGTGATCGATGTGCCATCGCCCACATGCTGGACCTCGATCGTCATATCGTTGAACCAGTCCGACCACTTGCCAGCGAGTGCTCCCTTCACCTTGACTTGATAGATGTCGGTCATAGATGATGTTCTCCTCGTCGATCGGCGATGGGGTAGGCAAGGCCGACAGTGTCCGGCATTGCACACAGTGTAGCGCTCAGATGGGTAGGTTGTCACCACCAACTATGGGCAGGCGCGTGGGTAGTTGGGGAAGCAAGAGATCCCCCAGCAGCTAGTGGGGGATCTGATCGCGGGGTGGTCTTGCTCGTACGTTCTGAGTCCTTGGGATCGCCGAGCGGCATCAGTCTAGCCGGTCACGGCTCGACGGCGCCGACAAGGCTGAGGACGAGAGGACTTGCGTCAAAGGAGGTCTAAGACTCGAGCTCTGTCAACTGCGCCGGCTCGGCTGTGCACGTGGAGCTTGCTGTAGATGTTCTTGATGTGAAACCGAACAGTGTGGACGGAGATGAAGAGTTCCTCTGCAATCTCATTGCTTGTCAGATGCGTAGGCAAGAACCGAAGCACCTCGAGCTCGCGGTCGCTCAGGGGTTCGATCATGTCTGCGCACTCGATTTTCTTTCCTCGGACGGGCTCTGCCCCATCTGAGGCACGGAACGCCGTCAGCAGGCTACCTGCGAATTCCGGATGGATCCCCTGTTCTACGGCCCGGGAGAGCAGCCGCGCCATTGGAGCTCCTCTCTCGACGAACAGGCGCACGAATCGGCCTGGCCTGGCGAGGGAAAGGGCTTGCTCCAATGACTCAAGCGCTTTGACGTCCTTCCCCTCCTCCTGGAGCGCCAGTGCCTGAAGGAGAAGGGCCTCGACGCCATAGGTGACCCATCCACGCTCCCCCGCCGCCTCAAGCAAGGGCTTGAGTACGATCAGTGCATCCGCTGGGCGACCTTGCGCGACGCGCAGCCAGGCCAGCGTAGCATACTCCATGAATCGGTATAGCGAGGACGTCGTCCTGATTTCCTCGTAAAGCGTTTCCAGAGTGAGATCCGTGACTAACTCTCGCTCCGTCGCCCAGCGGTCGGCCGCGTCAATGTTCCCCTGCACGATCCAGAATCGTGCCCGGGACACGGCCACTGAAAGATCATCGATGTCCATCGCGTCGAACCTCTCTGCGAGGCGTTTGGCTGTCTTGATGGCCTCGAGCGCGCCCTGGTCGTCGCCCTTGGCCTGTCGGACGCGAGCTAGGCCCGTGTAGCCGCTGATGGCTCCGGCCTCCCCCCATTTCTTGATCAGCTCAATGCCCTGCGTGAGATGTCGTCCTGCATCCTCGAGATTGTATAGTTCTGCCTCAATCCGACCCAGCCCAATGAGCGCAATGCCCGCGATTGGTCGCCGCCTCCCGCTGGGATCGACCGCCGCCTCCAACGCCTGCTCGTAGAGCGCAGCGGCCTCGCTAACCCGGCCCTGCAGAGCCGCCAGATCAGCCAGATGATAGCGCGCCAGCACAGAGATGTTGAGGTTGCCCGTTCTCTCGCTGACCCTCACGGCCTCCTCAAACGCCCGAGTGGCCGCCTCAACGTCACCGACGTAGAGGTGAGCGAGACCCAGGAACCCGGCGACAAAGCTGCGGAAGAAGAGGCTTTCCTTCGGTAGAAGATCCAGCGCTCGCTCAGACAGCTCCGCGGTGCGCTCACGATCCCCGCGGTAGGCGGCGATCAACGCGCGAAACGCGGTCACCTCTCCGACGACCGAGCCATCGCTGTCTGCCTCGACGGCCTCCCGCAAGCGGGACTCCGCCACGTCCAGCGGTTGTCCGCCCAGCACCAGAGCCAAGGCCTCGTAGACGCCGAGGCGGGGCCGGGCGCTCGTGAGATTCTCGGGGAGGGCGTCGACCCATCGTAATAGGGTACTCCACTCGCTGCGTAGCATGGTGGATTCTGCCGCGCGCTCGATCAGGTGCGCTGCCCGCTCGGCATCGCCTGCTGACAGGGCGTGCTCTATTGCTTCATCCATCAGGCCTTGCTCTTCGTGCCAGAGGCTTGCCCTGAGGAATAGCGCCGGCACCAGATCGAGATGCTCTCGGCGCAAGCGGAGTCGCAGACAGTCCGAAAAGAGGCGGTGATACCGGTACCATCGCCGCTCGCTGTCAAGGGGAACGACAAAGAGGTTGTTGCATTCCAGGTACTCCAGGCTCTTCTGACCTGAGCGGCATGGTGGGCAGGGCTGAGAAGCAGTGGCTTCGCGATCACCCCTGCCGCCGAGTTCGGCAGCGGCTCCGGTGACGACGGCGTCGCAGAGTGACCCGGTCAGCCGGTCGAGAATGGAGGTCTGCAGGAGAAACGTCTGAATGTGGTCTGGCTGGCGCTGTAGAACCTCCTCGACGAGATAATCCAAGATGTACCGATCGCTTCCGGTGAAGGCTCGGACGAAATCGTCCACATTCTCCTTACCCAGCATGGATAGCGCCGCCATCTGCAAGCCAGCGATCCAGCCCTCGGTGCGCGCTTCCAGAGCGCCAACATCTTCGGAGGAGAGGTGCAGGCCGAATTGGGTATTGAGGAAGCCGGCAGTTTCATCGTTGGTGAAGCGTAGATCGGACTGCCGGAGCTCGGTAAGCTGGCCCCGCCCGCGAAGTTGCGCGACAGGCAGCGGGGGATCGGCGCGTGTGGCGATGACCAGGTGCAAGTTTGGCGGAAGATGGTCGAGAAGGAAAGTGAGAATATCGTGGATCGCCTGGGCCTCGATCAGGTGGTAGTCGTCGAGGACCAGGATGATCGGACGAATGGCATCTGTGCGATCGACGTCTTCCGGGATGGGGAGAGCTGCGATGTCGTTGATCAGAGCCGTGAGGATGGTCTCCATCCCTGGTGTCTGAGGAGATTGGAGCGCCGCCAGAGCTGACTCTCCCACATTCTCATGGACAGTCTGCAGCGCAGCGACTAGATAGGTGAGGAATCGCGCCCGGTCGTTGTCGCCCTCTTCAAGCGACAGCCAGGCCGAATGCGCGAGAGGGCCAGAAAGCCGAGACGCTGTAGCAGATGGTGTATGGTCCTCCAGCTGGTGAATCCAGCTGCTCACCAGCGTTGTCTTGCCGAAGCCGGCAGGCGCCGAGATCAGCGTTAGCTTGCGGGCAAAGCCATGTCTTCGCGCTGGTAGTCCCGCATTCAGCCGATTGATCAGGCGCTCGCGCGGGACCAGTTCCGGACGGAGTGGCGGGCTATACAGTTTGGTGGTCAAGAGAGGTGCGACCATGACCTGTTCCTCAGTAGTCCTCATAGGCTAACGGCGCTCGTTACCTGAGAGTCACGGATAGCGATATCCTACCACATCCTGGAGTCCGTCACAAAGCTGGCTATCTAGTGTGTCGATGGACGTGCCCGTCCTTGGGAGCGGGTATGCGAGGACCGGACAGAGAAGCGACATCCATGTTTCATTGGGACGCGACGGGTGTCGGAGAGGGAGCTGGCCCGATGGCGGTTGGCGGGACCTCCTCGCTTGACGGGCCAACCCGCCTCAGGATCCATGCGTCGTCGCCCTGCGACAGCGTCAGCTTGTCGTAACGGAGCGTGGCTGCATAGACTCCCACACAAGGCCCTTGATGGCGACACGAACCCTCGAAGGCGATCTGACGCTCTTCCGGAAGCGAGCAGGCGGTGGTCCCGTTCAACCTTATCTCGCTCCCACCGCCGGGCGGCCATTCCATTAGCGCCCAGACGGTCCCATCAGTGCGGAACTCGACATAGTCCATCGAAAGCCAGAAGAATGAGTGGGGCACGCTCATCCCCTGCTTGTGAACTACCTCCCACCTGCCAAGAAGCGCTTGAGAGAGCTCGGTGCGGTCGCTGCCGCAGCCGCCAAACAAGACCAGCAGCCAGGCTACCACCAGGCTGCCGTGAGAGAACCGAAATCGCATTGTCACGTCTCCTCGCCTAAGTGACAGCGGGATCGCGAGTCCCGCGCCGACGGGCACGGCGGGCTAGCGGCGCTACCCTGGAGATCTGCAGCCACGAGTTGAGCGACGTAGTGCATGAGATCGCTCTATGTTCTGGTGAGAGTCCATCACGGGAAAAAGCCAGGATGCCCCACAGCTTGCTGTGGGGATGAATGGCCGGCAGATGTGCACAGTCGATGATTCGACACCAGGCTTCTTCACAG